>NZ_JASJOU010000004.1:0-300000 GCF_030068605.1 Xanthocytophaga agilis | reverse complement strand
AAAAATTTAGACTTGTATTGTTGAAAAAATAAAGAATGATGGCCTCAGAACATGCTTCTGATTGTCAGACAAACTTGCTTAGTATAGAGGAAAAACGTACTAAATACACTTAATGCTTTCGTTTGTATTTGAGTGAAACAAATAAAAAATCATTCCTAACAAGCTTTTGATAGGATCTATAAAAATTTATAGATACAACATTGCCGATGATGTAGAAATCAAGGCTTTGTCTGTAGAGAAGACAGGACAAAAGAATGTTTCAGAGGAATTTCACACAGTGTATCATATTTATTTTGACCGCATATGCCAGTCTGCATTTTACAGAAAACCACAAATCTCACCCGCATCAGAGGTATAATTCTTTAGTGGATATGTCTTTTATTCATTTAAACATCCTTACCACTATGCAATTACAAACCATTGCCCAACTGGACCAACTGATTGGAGAAACCTATCAGGAATGTATTGAGGCTTGTTCTACCTGTGCCCTAGCATGTGATGCCTGTAGCAGTGCATGTCTTAGAGAGCAAAATCTGGAAATGCTACGTGAATGCATTGAACTGAATCAGGACTGCTCCCGTATCTGTTCTCTTGCAGCAGATTATATGACCCGAAATCGTCCATGGACTGATCAGGTCTGCCTGCTTTGTGCTGATATTTGTCGGGCATGTGCTGAAGAATGTGAAAAACATGCATCCATGCACGAACATTGCAGACAATGTGCCCAGGCTTGTCGCCAATGTGAAGAAGTCTGCCGACAGATGTTTACTGCTTAAAAACAACAATTTACAAGACAGAGGTCTTTGGAGACTGCTAGTCTTTGAAAGACTTCTGTCGTATATAGTCACAAATATATCTTTCTCCATTTTTACCAGTTGATTTTTCTATTTCTTTGATCTCTCCTACAGATCATGTACATTCCATTGCATAATCACAAACCATTTCATACAAACAACTTATCATGAACAAATATACCTATCTTATTATAGGTGGCGGTATGACCGCTGATTCAGCCGTTCAGGGAATCAGAGAACTTGATACTACAGGGAGTATAGGTATACTCACAATAGAGACTCACCCTCCTTATGATAGGCCTCCATTAACCAAAGCCCTATGGAAAGGAGAGGATGAGAAAAAAATATGGCGACATACAGAAAATTATCAGGTATCTATCCATTATTCAGTTCAGGCAACAAAGATTGATCGTACGAACCGGATTGTTACAGACCAGCTAGGCACACAGTATAGTTATGAAAAACTACTGTTTGCTACAGGTGGTACGCCACGCCATCTGTCAGGAGGATCAGATGAAATACTATACTATCGCAATTATAATGATTATCATACCTTAAAATCACTGGCAGAATCAAAAACAAACTTCATCGTCATTGGAGGAGGATTTATAGCCTGGGAAATTACTGCGGCCCTCGCTTTAAATAACAAAAAAGTCACCATGCTCTTTCCTTCCGCAGGTATTGGTGCTAATCTTTATCCAGCCAACCTCTCACAATTTCTGAATACCTACTATACCCAAAAAGGAGTTACTGTTCTTCCCCATGAATCGGTCACTTCAGTTGCCAAAGAAGGAGACACTTTGGTAGTTCAGACTCAGAAAGGACAAAAGCTGACAGCAGATATTGTCATAGCCGGTCTGGGTATTGAACCCAATACATCTCTGGCTCAGGAAGCAGGACTTACTGTCAACAACGGAATCGCTGTAGACCCTAACCTTCGTACAGAAGATGAGTCTATCTATGCAGCAGGTGATGTAGCTAATTTCTATAGCCCTGCCTTGAAAAGAAATGTACGCTTTGAACATGAAGACAATGCCAATGCCACAGGTAAACTGGCAGGCAGAAATATGGCTGGAGCAAGTGAAACGTATAACTATCTGCCATTTTTCTATTCTGATCTGTTTGATCTTGGCTATGAAGCGATTGGTGATGTCAACAGTTCATTGGACATTGTGGAAGACTGGGTAGAAGAATTTCAGCAGGGAGTAATTTATTATCTGAAAGAGGATATAGTAAAAGGAGTTTTATTGTGGAATGTATGGGGTCAGGTAGATGCAGCTCGTGAATTAGTTGTATCTCAACAAAAGATAGATCCCATTACCCTACGAGGAAAGATTCGCTAAAACTCACATCTATAATCAGCATTCATGTTAAGCTATTCGTTTATCAGATTTCCGATATTTTTCTTTCCCTATCAGAAATCTGATAATTCGTACAGCCTATCAAAATTCTGATAGTTGGAAATTCTGATAAAACTCTATACACGTCTACACATGTGATGCTATAAATATCACTCTGTAATTAATCAGAACTCCGATTAGTTACAGGGACCCTACTTTCTTCCCGGATACAGTAAGAACGATTCTATAGAGAGGCAGATAGATTCCACTCTATATGCAACTTATTTACCTGTTTCTATTGTTGATGGCAATATAAAACGCGCAAACAACCCTAAAATAAGTCAGTAGCATTCTCATGGCTGAAATAAAAGAAGAAAGGCGGCTCGGGCTTCTCCAGGCGACTGCTATCAATATGACCGATATGGTAGGCATAGGACCATTCATTACATTACCTATGGTAATCCATATCCTGAATGGCCCCTACTTTTTATATGCATGGCTGGCAGGAGCTGCGCTATCCATGGTAGATGCAATGATCTGGAGTGAATTGGGAACAGCTTTTCCCAAAGCAGGAGGCTCCTATAACTTCCTGAAAGAGACATATGGAAAAAATGGGATGGGCCGGTTAATGAGCTTCCTGTTTGTTTGGCAAACCATGATTCAAGCGCCACTGGTAATCGCCTCTGCCGCCATCGGCTTTGCTGGTTACTTTTCCTATCTGGTTCCTTTAACATTGCTGGAATCCAAACTGATTAGTGGAAGTGTAGTCATATGCATTGTCATCCTACTCTTTCGCAAAATTGAAGCAATCGGCAAAATAAGTGTTTTGCTTTGGGGAGCCGTACTCTTTACCATGCTCTGGATTATCGGAGGCGGAATCACACATGGGAACTTTCTGGCACCAGTTAAACATATCAACGATGGCCTTACTCTGGATATGACGTTTGTAGCAGCCTTGGGCTTTGCCTCTGTCAAAAGTGTATATAGTTATCTGGGTTACTATAACATCTGTCATCTTGGAGGAGAAATTATTAATCCATCCAGAAACATTCCCAGAAGTATGTTTCTCTCTATTACTGGTATTGCGTTGTTATACCTGTTAATGAATATTAGTGTAGCTAGTGTAATTCCCTGGCAAGTAGCCAAAGACAGTGAATTTGTCATCAGTTTGTTTATGCAACAGCTGGCAGGTCCCAAAGCAGCTACAGTAATTACCTGCCTTATTTTGCTGGTATCATTTGCCTCTGTTTTCTCAGCTACATTAGGTTATAGTCGTATTCCATATGCTGCGGCAGCTGATGGAGCATTCTTTAAAGTTTTTGCCCGGTTACATCCTACAGGACATTTTCCATATGTATCATTACTGGTATTAGGAACTATTGCATTTGTATTCAGCCTGCTTTTTAAACTAAGTGATGTAATCAGCGCCATTCTGTCTATGCGTATACTTATACAATTTATAGGTCAGGCGGTGGGATTATATCTGCTTAGAAAACAAAAACAGACAACATTCCCATACAAGATGCCTTTCTTCCCTATCCCTATAGTACTGGCTATTATTATGTGGGCAGGAATTCTGATTTCTACAGGATTTAAAATGGTTGCAGGAGGCCTTACAGCTATAGTGATTGGTACAATAGTATATTTTATCAAGGCACGCCTTAATCAGGAATGGCCGTTCGTTCCCTCTTCCATACCAGCACCTCTCATAAGCAAGATTTCTTCGGAACAATAAATAGAAGTGTATTTATTGGATAAACTATCAATTTTACAGTGCGCATAGTTAGGTTCATGTTGTTAGTTTGATCTAAACTATATGCATCAACTTTTTACAGTTTATTCTGCTTAAAAGAAATTCTTGAGGTTAAGTCAACACATCAACGATTTTGTAGTGAACTCTAGGCGAAACAATTTTGATCCAGACAAATTATAAACCAACTCTCTTAACCACATATGCATGGTTTAGTTCAAGCAACCTTTGTAGAGCAAAACTATATGCATGATCCTTTCATACTAACGTTTCAGCCTAAAAATCGGACGTCTTATAATCCAAAAACAAACGAAAATCATATTCCCAAAAATAGCCTATGGCATACTAAGAGATATCCTTTCTTTTTACAAAAGACTTTTTGGATTCTTCCTTCTCTTACCTATTTTTAATCACCGGATTTCATTCAATTCTTTCTTCTTATGATCCAAAAAATAACTCACCTGAGTGTATTTCTTCTTCTGAGTCTCTCGGGTATAGCTCAAGATGTTTCGAACTCTGTCTGGCATGTACAGGCAAAGAACATAGACCCTAATAATTATTATGGTGTTACAGTTGCCAATGGTATGATTGGTATTGTGTCTTCTGCGGAACCACTTAAAGTAAAAGACATTGTATTGAATGGTGCCTTTGATACATATGGACGAGGTCGGGTATCAAATATTATGAAGACTTTTGATTTTGCCAATATGGACATGGATGTAGATGGGCAGCGTCTGGATCGGAAACGCATTCAAAATTATGCTCAGACATTGGATATGCAACATGCATCACTGACCACAACATTTGACCACACCGATAAAATTTCTGTTAAACAGACTATCTCTGCCTTGAGGCATCTGCCTCATACAGCTTTGATGGAAGTGGAAATCACAGCCAAAAAGGATGTATCAGTAACCCCTCATAGCGTTTTATCTGCACCAGATATGCTTCGGGATGTCAAAAACTTCTACCACCTTATTGATCGTCCACATTCTCTGATTCCATTGATTACCTCTGTAGCAAAAAGTCCTACAGGTAAAAATACAGTAGCTGCATCTAACAGTTTTATCTTTGAAGAGGAACGGGGCAAAGAGCCAGCACTTATCCATGAAGAATGGGATTACGGATTACATCGACTTAAGTTTACCATTCAGCTAAAAGCAGGGCAAACCTATCGCTTTGCAGTAGTTGGATCTACTACATCCAGTGAACATGTAGCAGATCCACACAATGAAGCCGAACGACTCACAATCTTTGCAGCTCTGGAACGTACCGAACGTCTTAAAAAACGACACACAGAGGCATGGAACAAACTTTGGGAAAGTGATATAGTGATTGAAGGAGACGCATATGTACAACGGGATGTACATTTTGCTTTATATCACCTTTATTCTTTTGCTCGTGAAGGTACAGCCTATAGCCTCTCCCCTATGGGTTTATCCGGACTAGGCTACAATGGACACGTATTCTGGGATACCGAACTTTGGATGTATCCACCTCTGCTGGTACTACATCCCGAAATTGCCAAATCTCTTTTGGAATACCGTTTCCAACGACTTGAAGAAGCGAAAAACAATGCCTTCAGCCACGGTTACGAAGGAGCTATGTTTCCTTGGGAATCGGATAATGAAGGACAGGAATCTACTCCCGTATGGGCACTTACTGGCCCCTTCCAGCACCATATCACAGGAGACATAGGATTTGCATTCTGGAAATACTATCAGGTTACCAAAGACAAGATATGGCTAAGAGATCGTGGATATCCTTTATTAAAAGAAGTAGCAGACTTCTGGGCAAGCCGTGCAGAGAAAGGGAATGATGGGAAGTATCACATCATTAATGTAGTCTGTGCAGATGAATACGCAGAGAATGTAGATGACAATGCATTCACCAACGGTATGGCGAAAGAAGTGCTGGGGTATGCAGCAGAGGCTGCCAGAGAACTAGGTGTGACACCTAATCCCAAATGGGTAGAAGTAGCAACAGGCCTGGTTATTCTAAAACTGGACAATGGAGTAACTCGTGAACATGCAACCTATAATGGTGAAATAATCAAACAGGCTGATGTAAACTTACTGGCCTACCCTCTTAAAGTGGTTACCGATATAACTCAACTCAAAAAAGATCTGGATTATTATGAGGCTCGTATGGATAAAAATGGTCCGGCAATGAGCTTTGCTATTTTATGTCTGCTCAATGCGCGCTTGGGAAATACAGAAAAAGCATATCAATTGTTTAGCCAAACTTATAAACCTAATGAAGTACCTCCCTTTGGAGTAATTGCCGAGACTGCTGGCGGCACCAATCCTTATTTTGCCACAGGTGCAGGAGGATTCCTTCAGACACTTCTTAATGGATTTGGAGGACTTGATATCACCAAAGCGGGTATTGTGCAGTTAAAAACCAAGATTCCTGCCCAATGGAAATCACTAACCCTAAAAGGGATTGGAGTGGACAAAAAAACATTTGTTGTAAGATAATAAGGTATGTATCAAAAGGATGTTGTGAGCAATTACAACATCCTTTTGATAACCCTTAGTTAAAACCCATTAACAAGCGTTTAATCCTAACAGATAATGGATCATAAGTAAAAACCAAACCATATACTGTTTCACCAGGTTTTATCTCACGATTGATCAGACTATATTTACCTAACTCTTCCACAAACCGCTTATTAACATTACCTGCAACCATCATATTACGAATCACAAGACCTGGACCAACTACATAACCAATAGGAAAGCTATTAGTGACAGTGGTATGACCATATGAATCAGTAGAATAGAAATACGGTCGAAGAAGTGTCAAAGGTGCATACAACAGATAGATAGCACTCTTTTGTTTGAGTTGTTTGTAGGCAAAAAGAGGGTCTAAAGTCTTAATTTCCTGATCTCCAGCATATAGCTTAAGATTCTTATTAAAAGTAACAGATTAATCCGAACGGTTGTTTTTTTTATAACAACGACCTCTACTCCCTTTTTATCTTCTTTCCTGGCATATTTACCGTTCCCAGCTATACGTAAAGCCCTGTATTGATATGAGAAAGTAATAGTACTATCCTCAACTGTTTTAATATAACTTACTGAAGGAGGTTTTATGGGCTTATACGATGAGGCGCAACTGGTAAACAAAATACCTACAACTGCAATTAAAGCATAGTGTAGATTTTTTTTCATCTACAGACGGCTTTGTGAAAACTACTGCAAAAAACTACTTCATTTCCATATTCACAAATAACTGAGTAACATCCTCTTTATTTACTTATTTATTTTTCCTATACCTAATCTAGCTATCAAAAAGAATGCTTCTGTTAACTGTACAGTTATTACAGTTCATACAATACAATATTAGGCATACTGTAGTCGTCTACCTGCATTATCTTAACCACATTAAATTTTCACTTCATCTCCTATGCGAATCATCAGAAGAATACTCAGGGTTCTCTTTCTTCTGTTTGCTATTTTAGGTATTACAGTATTTCTATTTATGCGACAAAAAACATTTGGCAGAAATCCGGAAGGAAAGAGACTTGAAAAAATCAACCAATCGTCCAATTACAAAGATGGAATCTTTCAGAATCTATCGCCGACAGAGGTTACACTCAAAAATGCATCCATGACAAAGATGCTGAAGGACTATTTCAACAAGCCCAAAGACACAGCTCCTTCTGCTTTGATTCCTTCAGTCAAAACAGATCTACACACACTATCCGATGACAAACCTACGATTGTCTGGTTTGGACACTCTTCTTATCTGATTCAATATCGGGGCACTCGTATTTTGGTAGATCCGGTATTTAGTGGGTATGCATCTCCGGTGTCATATTTCGGAAAATCATTTCCAGGATCAGATATTTATACTGTCTCTGACTTTGGAAACATTGATATGTTAATTATCACCCATGATCACTATGATCACATGGATTATAAAACCATAACTCAGTTTGCGCCAAAAGTAAAATCATTTTATACAGCACTGGGTGTAGGCTCTCATCTGGAATTCTGGGGAATTCCTGTCAGCAGAATCGTTGAGTTCGACTGGTGGGACCACCAGAACATTGCGGATAGCATTCATCTTATAGCTACCCCAGCCCGGCATTTCTCTGGACGAGGGCTGGTTCGAAATAAAACCTTGTGGACATCTTTTGTATTGCAGCTTTATGACAAAACCATTTATATAGGTGGTGACTCAGGATATGATACCCACTTCAAATCCATTGGCGATAAGTATGGTCCGTTTGATATTGTTATGCTGGAGTCAGGCCAATATGGATCGGACTGGCCCTACATACATATGTTTCCGGAAGAAACTGTGAAAGCAGCCCAAGATCTGAAAGCCAAAACGCTACTACCTGTACATTGGGGAAAATTTGTACTCGCCAATCACGCGTGGAATGAACCTATCCAACGAGTAGTACAAAAAGCAAAAGAAGAAAATATGCCACTGACTACTCCTAAAATTGGTGAGCCTATTTATTTGGGAGAAGCGTATCCAAATCAAATGTGGTGGAAATTTTAATGTACTAAAAGGCAAAGCAATAGCAACATGAAGGATGCTACAGGAATATAGAAGCCTTTTGCTAAAGAATTTCGATAAAAGAGACTAAAAAATTATATCTTTCCTTTTTCAATGTATAACTGCGTCATCTGATTGCATGAATTTTCTGGCACACTTGTATCTATCTGGTACTTTCGATGAGGCAATGATAGGCAACCTAATGGCCGATTTCATTACAGGCCGAATCAGAGAAGATATACCTCAGAAAATACGGGAAGGTATAGTATTACACAGAGAGATCGACTCTTTCACAGATTCTCATCCTGTAGTCAGGAAAGCTAAACATCAGCTTTTTCCTGTTTACAGACATTATGCCAGTGTAATTACAGATGTGTTTTATGATCATTTCCTGGCTACTCATTGGCAACAATACCATCCTGAACCCTTAGAACAGTTTGCAGCCAAGATCTATCAGTTTCTGACCGAAAAAGAAGAATTACTCCCGATAGATATGCTTCCAGTAGTACATGCGATGAAACGGCAAAACTGGTTGGTCAATTATGGAACACTGGAAGGTATAAACCGCACACTTACCAACACAGCAAAACGCACAAAATTTGCTTCAGGAATGGAACACGCAGTAGATGACCTTCAAAAGGACTATGATTTTTATCAGGAAAATTTTCGTGAATTTTTTCCTGATCTGGTACAACATGTTGATCGTGTGAAAGCAGCCTAACTGAGGCCATATACTCATTGAATAGTTGTACAAAGAAAAATGGTTATATCTTTGCGACCTAGCAATGATAAATTAATCCATAATGGAAAATCCCTGGAAAACGCTTTCTACAAAAGAAATTTATACCAATCCCTGGATACAGGTAACAGAAAGCCAGGTTGTAAACCCTGGTGGCGGCAATGGAATCTATGGTGTAGTACACTTTAAAAACAAAGCTATCGGTATTGTACCAGTAGATGAAGAAGGTTGTACCTGGCTGGTAGGTCAGTATCGTTATCCACTCAATGAATATTCTTGGGAGATTCCGGAAGGCGGAGGTCCGCTAAGTGAAGATCCGCTCGAATCCGCAAAGAGAGAACTGAAAGAAGAAACAGGGTTTACCGCCTCACAATGGACATTAATCAGCCGTATCCATACTTCTAACTCTGTCTGTAATGAAGAAGGATTCATTTATCTGGCACAACAGCTAACAGCAGGTGAAAGTCAGCCAGAAGAGACAGAAGAATTGATTTTACGCAGAGTGCATTTGAAGGAAGCCATTGAGATGGTTATGCAGAATCAGATCACAGATTCTCTAAGCATAGCGGGACTTTTGAAAGCCTCACGTATTCTCAATATCCATTAAGATATAGTACAATAAGAAAGCAGAATCTTTTCAGACTCTGCTTTCAATTGGTTTCGCTATAAAAAATGGAATTTTATTCTTTCGTTGTTGAAAAACGGATGGGTAAAGATACCTCTGTTGCAATGGCTTTTCCATGATACTTGGCGGGTAACCATTCCGGAGAACTTTGTACCAGACGAATAGCTTCTTCATCACAGCCACTACCAATACCACGAATTACCTTTATATCTTCAATTGAACCATTGGCTAATACTACAAACTGTACAAATACTCGTCCCTGTACCCCCGCAGACAATGCCGCTTCCGGATATTTCAGATTTTCACGTACATGTTTGTAAAAAGCATCTAGTCCATTCTTTGGGTGTGCCTCCTCATCTACAAAGATGAGATCTGCCTTAGGAGCCGAAGCCGTCTGTGCGTTTGCAGGCAATGCCATACCTAATCCGGCCAGACACATAGTGCCATAAATCTTTGCCCAGGCATTAAACTGAAAATCAGCTTTCATAGTTGTAGTAAATAATAATACAATACAAATATCCGAAATAGAAAATCAGCTTGCTTTTACATTTACTGCAATACATTATCTATGTAGTAAATGTCATAATAAATGAAATCCGGAGACTGTCAGACTTCGTACATTTTTAAGCATAAAACCTTAGTATCACCTCATTATACCATATAAACAAGATATTATGAGAATCCACCTATCTATTCTATTCTTCCTAGTTGTTTGTAGTTTTATAAGCATTCTGCTAACAAATTGCCAATCTGCTAATAGTCAGCAGGAAGGTAGTGATATTTCTTACGTCGATACACTTTTGCTCCAGCCTGGAAAAGATGGGAAAGTGCGGTTATCCGATGAACAATGGGAGAAAATACTAAAGCCAGGAGCCTACGCTGTTTTACGGGAGAAAAAGACAGAATTTGCATTTAGTGGTTCTTTGCTCAAAAATAAAAAAGAGGGTACTTACCTGTGTGCTGGTTGCCATCAACCCTTATTTTCTTCAGCAACCAAGTTTGAATCAGGTACCGGATGGCCTAGTTTTTATGATATAATTGCACAGACCAATGTCAAAGAAATAAAAGATGAGAGTTATGGTATGAATCGGATTGAGGTAGTTTGTAGCCGATGTGATGGACATCTTGGTCATGTATTTGAAGACGGACCTGTTCCAACAGGTCTTCGTTATTGTATAAACTCAGCTGCTCTCCTCTTTGACGAGAAATAAACAATATATCTAGCATGACTTCCAATACCTGTTCTCTATAATAGAACAGGTATTTTTTATACTTTTTTGAGCTGGCACAATAAATGTATTCAAAATCAAAAACACATGTATATTTATAGTACCAGAACAAATACCTAACAGCCTATGTCATCAGTAAAAAATGCCTTTTTTAATTTGCTTGGAGCAATAGAAGAAGGTTTTGATGCAGTGCGCAATCGCTTTCGAAAACCTTTACAGAAAATAAAAGGAATCCGGATTGTACCCTACACAGGTTTCAGCAATGGAACTTCTCTGTTTTTAAAAGGTCGAGTAATACGTAATCCATTTACATTCACGCCTCGTGACAGAGCATCCAGATGGCATAATCTGAGAGATACATATAGACGATTTAGCACCCATGAAATGGCAGGTGTCCAGGTAGAATTACGATGGAATGAAAGCCTTCATATCGCCACAACAGATGAAGAAGGATATTTTACATTTCAGCTCGAAGATCTTCCCCAATCCAACTCCTCTGTCATGATATGGGGAAAACTGGACTTACGCCTGGTCACACAAACAGCAGATGAACCTGCTATAACAGCTGCAGATATTCTGATACCTCCAACATCAGCACAATTTGGCGTAATCTCAGACATTGATGATACAGTATTGGTATCCAATGCCACTCACAAACTTCGCATGGCCAAACTGGCGTTTTTTTACAACGCACGCACACGATTGCCATTTGAAGGTGTTGCTTCTTTTTATCAGGCATTGCAGAAAGGGACTTCAGCAGGTGTATTTAATCCTATCTTTTATGTTTCGAGCAGTCCCTGGAACCTGTTTGATATGTTGACAGAGTTCTTTAACTGGCAGAAAATCCCACAAGGGCCATTAATGCTCAAAGATATTGGCATAAGCAGAACCCAGGTAGGTGGCGCCTCACACCACACCCATAAACTGGCACAAATCAAACTCATCATGTCTATGTATCCCAATCTGCCATTTATACTGATAGGAGATAGTGGTCAGCATGATCCGGAAATTTATCGGCAGGTAGTATTAGACTATCCCGGACGTATCCTGGCTATTTATATTCGGGATGTTAGTAAAGACAAACGTGATCTTGAAGTAGAAACCATTATCTCTAGTATAGCTAATTCCAGTGTTCCAATGTTTTTGATCCCGGATACAGAGGCAGCTGCCCAACATGCAGCAGCCAATGGATGGATTGCCAGAGAAGAGATTTCAGAAGTAAAGGAAGAGATATCCGAAACAAAGAAAGATGTGTCTTCATCTATTCTTCAGTCTGACAACATGACAGAAGAGAAAGGATAAAACAAATTTTCTATAAAATCATACATCTGCTTCTTTGGTCCTGGCAGTCAAACCTGCCCTTTTTCCAAAAAAGTCTAGTTTTTCTGATCAGAACTTTCTAACTTAAACACTATCTTAATATGTTTCAATTAGCAGATGAGCGCATCATCCACATTGACTAACAACTTGTTATCTTTTGTTAACCAGACTTTTCTTCAGGAACTTATACAAGAACTTCCTGTGGTTGTCTTTGCGATCTCTCCCAATCAGACTATTACGTGCTGGAATAAGGAATGTGAACGAACATTGGGATATTCCTCAAAGGAACTTCAGGATACTACAATACTGGCTAAAAACTTATTTGGTCATACACCTATACTAAAAAGTATCACAGAAGCATGGGATAACCCGAACACTACTCTTCCCTACTGTTACTGGGAAGGGGAAATCAAAGCCAAAGATGGTTCTGTAAGATATTTGTCCGTCAACTACCATGTTCGGAATAATTTTGTGCTTGAAGGCCTTCATCTTTGGTGCATTGGTACAGACCTTACAGATAAGGTACAAGGCCAGCGAATTATGCAGGTCAATCAGGAACGCCTTTCCTTGGTTACCAAAGCTGCTAAAATAGGCTTCTGGGACTGGAATGCTCATACTAATGAGGTATACTATAGCCAGGAATGCTTTGACATTATGGGATATAAATGCGATGAATTTAGTCATGCGTACGAAAAATGGATGGAGTTCATTCACCCGGAAGACCGAACCAGGGTTCAGAACAAAGTAAGGGATTGTCTTCATACTAAATGTGACTTTTATACCGAACTCCGTTTCAAAGCCCAGAATGGTAACTATATCTGGCTATTTCTACAAGCCAATGTTTTTGAATGGGATGCACAGGATAAAGCAGTCAGAATTGTAGGTATTATATCTGATATCACATTACGAAAACGGACTGAACAAGATCTTCAGGAAGCTTTGGCTAAAGTAGAAGAACTAAAAGAATCACTAGTAGAAGAGAACCTTCAGCTCAAACAAGAGTTGCAGGAAAGTTTCCGGTACGAGGATATAATTTCAATAAGTGATACCTATAAAAAAGTACTTAGACAGGTAGAACAGGTAGCACCTACTGATGCAACTGTTCTGGTGTTAGGTGAAACGGGTACAGGTAAAAGTCTTATAGCAAACACCATACACCGCCTAAGTCCACGCGTTAATCAGCCACTGATAAAAGTCAACTGTGCAGCACTTCCTGCCAATCTGATCGAAAGTGAATTGTTTGGATATGAAAAGGGAGCCTTTACAGGTGCTTATACAAAAAAAATCGGACGATTTGAACTGGCAGATAAGGGAACCATCTTTCTTGATGAAATCGGAGATCTGCCAATGGAACTGCAGGCTAAGCTGTTGAGAGTCTTACAGGAAGGTGAATTTGAACCCCTGGGAGGCAATCGCACACACAAGGTTGATGTACGTATTATAGCTGCTACCAATCGCAATCTGGAAGAACTTGTACAAAAGGGAAGCTTCCGTGCGGATCTGTACTATCGACTCAATGTCTTTCCTATTGTAAATCCGCCTTTACGCGAAAGGAAAGAAGATATACCACTGTTGGTAAAGTACTTTGTAAATAAATACAATGCCAAGACAAAAAAGCAGATCACTGTTATTCCCAAAAAGACTCTGCAACAACTGGAAAGCTACAACTGGCCAGGAAATATCAGGGAGTTGAAAAATACAATCGAACGGGCTATCGTTTTAAGTACCGGTTCCAAACTGGAAATGGATGCATGGTTTCAAAACCCTGCGAATACCATTTCGCCAGATATATTTTCTGAAACAGCATTTGATACACTGGAAGACCACGAAAGAAAACATATTCTTGAAGCGCTTAAACGTACAGAAGGACGTGTAACTGGTCCTAAGGGGGCAGGTAAACTATTGGGTATAAATGACAAAACACTCCAATCCCGCATGAGAAAGCTGGGTATCAACCGGTTACATGAATTTAAATAATATTTCCTCTTTGCTTGCTTAAATTTAAGCAATTATTCTTTTCTCCTTTTTTTGAAAAAAAATTTTATCATTCAGGTATAACTGTTTTTAAACCAAGCAAAGAAAAATTACTGAGAAGAAGGCATTAATTGTACTTAGCCAATATAGGCACTGGATCTTTTAAGGAATATTTTTTTAGCTTGTTTCCTACCTGCCTTTATACTTTTCAATCCACCTATCCATCTGGATAAAAATGCTTAAATAAAAGCAAAAACTCTTTTGTAAGCATTTTTCGCCCACAAAGAACCTACAGAAACCACCTCAACCATCTGTAAAATAAACACTTACACAAAATGGCACGATTTTTATAATATAGTATCTCAATAACTATACAAAACTAAAAACAGCGAGGACATGAAAAAGATATCAGAATTGGACTTCTCCAATGAGGTAATTCAGACAGACGGGCTACAGATCGTTCATTTTTATAATCCTTATTCCAGTCATTCAAACGACACTGACACTATACTGGAAGAATTGTACAAAACTCATAATGATGTTAATTTTTTCAAAATCAACCTGCTGCATTGCGGAATGCTTTGTGAGCGCTATGGGATATCACTTCCCTGTGTATTGGTTTTTGAAAATGGAGTATTACAGGACTTATTACAAGATGTGATTACAAAAGATACACTGGTAACTAAACTTACCTCCCTTTTGTCAAGCAATTAAAAGACGAGTGACTAGATGAGCAGCTAGATTGTATTCATTACTAATTAAACTATAAACCTAAACTTTCCAACCCTATTTTTTTTAACTGCTATGGAAGAGGTAGATCAACCAGAAGCGATGCAGATTGCTAACCACCAACAGTTTATTAACTGGGAATCCCTGTCTAAAGAACTGGAAAAAGTAACATTTGAGTTGAATACACTGACATATCGCCTAAGCCATGATTTCAATGCTCCTCTTAGTTCTATCCTGGGCCTGATAGATCTGATAGAACTAGAGCATGGTGATATAGCCAGCCAATATCTTCATATGATGCGTGGACGCATCAATCGTATGAGGGACATTATCCGGGATCTTGTATATTCTTCCCGGATGCAAAACCAGACATCTGTACTTGAAAATGCAGATTTGAGTACTATTATACAGCGGGAAATTCTGGAACTAAGTGATTTGAATAATTATCATAAACTAAAAATTACTACACAGATTTCAGGAGACTGTCCCGTTAGAACAGATTTATTTCGGCTACGGATTATTCTTAATTGTCTTGTATCCAATAGTATTAACTATGCCAATCTGATTAACAAAAAACCGACAGTAAAAGTACATGTTAAATGTAGTGCTAAAGACCTTCAGATCTTAATTAAGGACAATGGCATAGGTATCCCTCAGGAACAACAGATTAAAGTTTTTGAGATGTTTTACCGGGGTACTCATGCATCCAATGGTTCAGGTTTGGGGCTGTTTCTTGTACAGAAGGCCGTTCATCAGATGAATGGCACCATCACATTAAAATCAGAATCAGGCAAAGGTACCACCGTTAAAGTTACAATACCCAATCATTTCTCATAAGACAGAGAGAGTATATCTTAACTTTTCTGGTTATTCTACCTTAATACCATATTTTGCTAAAATGCCCGCAGCTCCAAATAATGAGATACGGGCATTTTTTAATAGGTTCCTTTCCGGATCAATAATATAATTATAGGCTGTTACCAAATCAGCATCTTTCAGATTGGTTCTATCAAACTCAGCATTTTCCAGATCGGTATTGGCAAATACCACATGATGCAGGTCTGTATTACCAAATGCCACATGTTTGAGTGAGGAGTTCACAAAATGCGTTTTTGGCATCTTCTTCTGAACAAAGGAGGCATAGTCCAGCACACAATTTTCAAACCGAACACTAAAGAGAAAATCTTCACAAGTACTAAAATTTACCCCAATCAGTTTACAATCTTTAAAAGAAGCATTATGTATAGTACATCGGGTTAGCTTCATCATTGCCAGATTGCAATTTATAAAAACACAATCGCTAAAGCGGCTTGAACTAAAATGGCTTTCAGAAAAATCGCAGGAATGAAAGGCACATTTCTCAAACTCTCTATTGCGAATATCTTTTCCTGAATAGATTACTTTCTCAAAAGTTTTGTTCTGGTGTGTTAATTCCATTGACGTCAGTTCTGATATAAAATTTATTCCAGTTGCTATCCTTTTCGAGGAGCAAACAAACCAGAATCGTATTTAAGTAATGTTTTAAGTTGCAAAACAGCAAGCTTTTCTGCGCCACTATCTCCTTCCACCGGATAAATTTCCTGAATTACTTTAGGTACAATATCTTCAATCTTTAGTAGCTCCTGCATTACGGTCTCTGGACGTAATGACATCCGGTTTCCAGCCTGTGCAGCTTCTACCAAAAAGTCCGGGGACCAGTCTTTTGTTTTGGTAGCATGCTTATTAAGCAAATGCATTACTTTCTTCAGACGAGAAATCTTGCCTTGTACACCGTTGAGTAAATCCAGATTATCAATAGGTTGAAGCTTTAAAACAACTTCTACAGGCTCATGTACAGAAAGCTTATCCAGCGTAATAATTGTAGCAATCTGATTGCCTTCATACTGCCAGTGAAAGTCTACAGAATCTACATCTTCTTCCATAAACTCATAGGGGACCTCATTCTGGTTGCAATATATGGCTTTAGGTGGTAAAATGCCACGTACATGAATTTGATAACTACGTTCAGAAGGACCAGATGGATAAGCCCCTTCAACCGGATTAATGCGTATGATCAATGTATCATCATCTGGCATGTGTTGAGCTATGGAAGTCCAGGTATATCGCCCTTCCAAATAACCATTAGTATTGTATTCGTCCTCATACAAACGGGTTTCACCATGCCGGGCTGGTAGTACGGTCAGTACCAGATGCTCCAAAGGTTTCTCAGCTACAGGAGTTATTTTTTGCGTACTCATCATTGGAATAACAGAACCAGCCCGTACATATAAAGGAATCTCATCTAAATCAAAATGACGTTCAATCACCCTTGGTCCAACAAAATATTGTCCACTAAACCACTCTACCCAGGTACCCTCCGGAAGCCATATTCTTTGTTTGGCGAGTCTGTTATAGTCTGATACCGACTCTGTAACTGGTGCTACAATCATATTATCACCAAACATGTATTGCTGGGTAAATGTATATGCTTCTTCTGCTTCCGGATAATCATAATACATAGGACGCATAAAAGCCACCCCTGTCTCATATGTTTTACGGGCTTCTGTATAGATATATGGGATCAGCGCATAACGAAGGAGAATCACTTCACGCATCATCAGAAAATACTCATGTGGATAAGCCCATATACGTCTCTCGGCGTTGGCATTTTTAGAAGTGTGGGTACGTAGCACAGGACTAAATGCCCCAAACTGTAGCCATCGCAGAAATAATTCAGGCGATATTGGTCCAGGCATGTGTCCACCTATATCATGGCTCCAGTATGCACAGCCAACATTGGCTGCAGTAGCTGTAAAATAAGGCTGAAAATCAAGGGACTTCCATACACAAACTGAGTCGCCAGAAAATCCAATCGGATATCTATGGTTACCTAGTCCACCCCAGCGATGGAAAATTAATGGACGTACTTTGCCTTGTCGCTCCATATCTGCATAATGCACATAATTAAGCCACATCGTTGGACTCATACCGGGTATGTTTGTAGTACTCCATTGTTGCCAGTCCAGCCACCAAAAATCTACACCCTCTTCTTCCAGAGGCCGTAATACCAGATCCAGATAGGCTTGAGCAAATTTTTTGTCAACAATGTCAAAGGGAACATATTTTTGAGAATCCGGATCTATCCCCATAGCTTTTGCTACTGCCGGATAGGCGTCTTCGTGTGGCTGAATCCCTGAGGCTGGATGCAGATTCAATGTCACTTTCAGATCTTTTTTTCTAGTCCAGTCCAGAAATGCTTTGGGACTTGGAAAAAGCGTTTTATTCCAGGTAAAGCCTGTCCACCCTTTTCGTTCTCCTGCCTGATCCTTTTCTTTCTTCCACCAGTCTTTCAGAAAGGTAGTGTGCCAGTCCATATCCACCACAAGCACATCGACAGGAACATTATGAATCTGAAACTCTTTTACCAGATGGCGCATCTCTTCTTCTGTATAAGGCCAGTAGCGTGACCACCAGAAGCCAAAAACAAACCGTGGAGGCATAGGAATCTTTCCAGCTACTAGTGTATAATCATATAGAGCCTGCCGATAGTTATGTCCATACCCGAAGAAATACAAATCCTGACGATTACGTTGCGGACGTGCTTTTATCCATGCCCAATCTCCATCTTCAGCCAGTAATGGCCGTTCAGAATCATCCACAATTGTCCACCCATCTCTTGACAAGATGCCAGGCTCAATCTCTACAGCACCTTCCGCCCTATCCAGTGTACGATTTGTACCTCTCAGATTACCTGTATCTTCCTTGCCTGGCTGCCACCTGATCTGTCTGCCACTCAAGTCTAACCCAATAGACAAATTATCTTCTTTAAACTCTCCAGACCCTATTTTATACTTTAATAACAGCTTCTCTGTATGAATAATCAGCCACTCACCATTCTCTTCTATCGTATAGGGAGGCACTGGCATATTCCGATTGATAAATACAAAAGAGGCAGAATCCTCAAAAGTAGCTTCAGGAGCCCACTCCATACGAATCATCTGTGATGTCAGTATAGTAAACCGGACATCACCGCGAATGATCATTGCATCAGGATTCGCTACAGGATCTATAGTATGAGCAGAAACAAAAGAAGTCGACGAGATCATATCAGATAAGGAATTAGACAAAAGTGAATAAAGTTATCTATTCTTTGCATACACACAAAGAATATACCTACTTCAGGATATAAGTATTTATTCCTTCAACGACTGGATCTTCAGAATGTTTGAAATAAGTGGATGGTATAGCTATTGAAAAGACAAGCGCTACCTGTGATATACAGATCACAGATAGCGTTGAATTAATATTCAGTTATAACTTACTTGTGAGCAGCAATTTTGGATTCACTGATCTCACGAGACTTCCCATCAAAGGAATAAATCTTTACAGCAGACACACCTTCTGGAATCGTCAGCACTCGAGCTGATTGTGATAAGTAAGAACCTCCATAGGGTAAATCCACCTTTCGTTTTCTTCCATCTTTCAACATCATCTCAGCCCAGGCATCCATTGCTTGTAACCGCACAATCTGCTGAGCGGGTTTACTAACAGAGGTAAATACTTTCAGACTGTCCAGATTTTGGGTAGCTAAGTATAGCTCATCCCCCTTACTGGTGTATATTCGCGCCAAAGCTTTAGCGTCTCCATCTACAAAAAAGTTACTTTGACGAATAGAAAGAGGTTTAAATCCACCCTTCCCATCTCCTTTCAGATATAGTCCAACAAAAGCATCATACCGACCCGTAAATGTTTCTCCTGCATAGTTGTTTCCAGTCAAAAGCAGATCTGCATTTCCGTCCTGATCCATATCCTGTGCCTGTATTCCAAAGACAGGAGCCACCTGTGCCTGAATTGGTAAGATGTGAAGTTCAAACTTTCCATTCCCTTTATTTTCCAGGTAACTGGAAGCAAACTGGGTAGCATGATAAGCAATAGCATTCTTCTGTTCTTCTTCTTTCAGAATCTTATTAATATCTGCTTTTCCATAAATATTATAATAAGGAAACTCACGTCGTACCCGTAAAAGCAGTGTTACCAGATCATCACGAGAATGAATTGGGAATGAGTGTATCTCTCCTGTTTCATCTTTTCCATAACATACCAGAATCGGGTCCATTTTACCATTATTATCAAAGTCATTGGCATACATACTAAATGGAAGTTCTGGAGAACATTTGTAATTAGAGTTTAGCCCCAGATTACCTGCTATGTAGTCCATATCTCCATCATTGTCTATATCAGCAGCAGCCAGGCTATTCCACCAACCTATTGATTTTTCTACACCTGTTTGGCCCTGTTTTACCAGTTTTCCATTCTGTGTTTTAAAGAATGTAACCGGCATCCACTCTCCTGCTATAATTAGATCAACCCAACCATCATTATCATAATCAGACCAGATTGCATCTGTAATCAAGCCAGCTTTTTTCAATTCCGGAGCCACTTGCTTTGTCTGATCTGTAAATTTGCCTTTTCCATCATTCACTAGCAAATAACTATCAGGAGTAATAGGATAATGTCCGGGAACAACACGTCCGCCCACAAATAAATCCAGATCGCCATCCCGATCATAATCTGCAGCTCTAACACAGGAGCCTGCTGAATAAAAGACAGGTAAGGCGTCCGGATCAGGTATGAGTTTACCATTCCCTGCATTCCTGTAAAAACGATGTCTTAATGACAATGTATCAGCAGCAAACTCATAACTACCACTTACCACATATAAATCCTGATCGCCATCCTGATCTGCATCAAAAAACAAAGCACCTTCATCTTCTGACTGCTTCCCTTTTTCAGTTATTGCACTTACCTGGTTAAACTTACCGTCTGAAGTTTGCTGATATACAATTCCCTCCTGAGAAGCCGCTCCACCAATATATATGTCATCCAATCCATCATTGTTTATATCTCCGACTGCAAGCCCGGGACCATCCTGAGAGAATTTATGTGGAAGGGTACTTTGAACGTTAAAATCTATTTTATCTTTTTCTGTATGAATAAATACAATACCTGATGCCGTTGTAACATCTTTCATTAGAGGCATTGTAGTGTTACTCGGATAGGGTTGAAAGACCAGTTCTTTTCCAGCTTCTTTGTAGTGTACAGTAATAACCTGATCTGCTGACACATTTTGTAGTAACTGATACTTACCATCCGGCCAGAATACTTCCAGAGAATCTATGGTTGTAACGTTTCCTAGCCCAAAATGGGCTACACTTTCCACTGTAGATGTATACCCACGATACGGAGAATGTTCGTAAAACTGTTGTTTACCCTTTCCATACAGTATACGTATCTTTGTAGCCAGACCAGAAGTACGACCAGGTGCGGCATCCAGTTTTACTCTTAGATAATGTGCTTTATCTTTATTTTCGGGTTTATTCAACTGATTCTCGTAGACAAACGCAGGGTCGTTGATATTATTAATTACTACATCCAGATCACCATCATTATCCAGATCGGCATAGACAGCTCCATTAGAGAAAGCAGGTACTTTCAATCCCCATTTCTCTGATACATCTTCAAACTGAAGATTGCCATTATTGCGAAAAGCATAATCAGCCACCCGAGCAATTGGGATAGAATCAACCAGCATCATCGGACTAGCCACTGCTCCTGCCGGACCAGCACGATACATAGCAAAGTCGCGGTCGGTTACATCTCTGGGAAATCCATTGGTAATAATAATATCCCGGTTACCATCATTATCAAAATCAGCTACCAGAGGCGCCCAGCTCCAATCGGTTTGATAAATACCTGCGAGTTGCCCAATTTCACTGAATGTCGGATGCCCATCCGGAGTTATTCCATTATTAATCTGTAATACATTTCGTACATATTGGTGCAGATAGCCATATTCCTTATTATTAATATAATCGGTATATTTATTTGCACCAATCATTCGTTTTTTCCGCAGATTGTCTTCTGGTAGCATATCCAATGCTACAATATCTACCAATCCATCATTATTAATATCCACCACATCGTTGCCCATAGCAGAGTAACAAGTATGTTTGAGATATTTCTCGGCCTGATTGGTAAATGTTCCATCATGGTTGTTGATATACAACAAATCATTAGATATATAATCGTTGGTTACATAAATATCCGGCCAACCATCTAAATTTATATCTGAGATATTCAATCCAAGTCCGAAGCCTTCATAGATGATACCTGCCTGTTTGGTAACATTGGTAAATGTACCATTGCCATTATTTCGATACAACTGGTCATTATTGGCAAAAGAACCATCCGTGACTTTCTTCCGGTAGTTGGTAGGAATATTTTTATTAATTACATCTTCGAGCACATACAAATCCAGATCACCATCCTTATCATAATCAAAAAAAGCCGCAGTAGTAGTATGTCCTTTGTCATCAATGCCATATTTGGCAGCCTCTTCTGTAAAAGTAGGCACTCCATCAGCATTATTTCCCTGATTGATATAAAGTAGGTTAGCCCGGCTGGCGGAGTCCGCTTTTATTGTTGCTCCAACATAAATATCCTGGCGTCCATCCTGGTTTATATCTACCACAACTACACCTGAACACCACTTTCCACTACCATTCACTCCTGCTTGCTCTGTTATATCTTCAAAAGATAAATTTCCCTTATTGATGTAGAGTTTATTTGGTACCATATTTCCACTGAAATACAAATCCACCAATCCATCTCCATTAAAGTCTCCTGCTCCCACACCACCACCATTATAGATAAACTCCTGAACCAAGATATTCATGGTGTCGCTCTCTGTAATTGTGTTGGTAAAAGTAATATTTGATTGATCTGCAGGCACAAGTCGGAAAAGTGTATCAGGGTTTTGCTTACAGGAAACGAATCCAACAAAAACAATAAATATACAAACTACTATTTTCATAAGTACAACTGACAGGCCTTTGCAAGCACTTCTGTTTTTAAGTAATAGCTAAGAAAAACTGTATTATTCAGACAATAATATAGTACTTTATAAAGAGACAAAAAAGTTTATGACTTTTTATCTGACAGAAAAAAAGAGATGGTAATATATACCATCTCTTTTATGAGATTTTCACTTATATCAACTATTAGAAACCTGGATTTTGTGTCAGGATATCTTTTCCTTGAAGGTCAATTTCTCTCTGTGGAATCGGCAATATCGAATGTTTTGTTGTAAAAGTAGCACCATTAAAGTGAGATGGAATCTTTGCCGATTCATAATTCAGATAAGTATTAAGAGTTTCCTCTTCAATACCCCATCTTACCAAATCATAGAATCTATGACCTTCTAGTGCAAGTTCCAGTTTACGTTCAAACCGAACCCGTTCGCGAGCTTTAGCTTGTGTATCAAAATCAGATGCAGGATAAGGCTCAATCTGATAGTTAACAGTAGCACCAACAAATCCAGCAGGATTTGCCGCTCTATCACGAATCATATTTACATATTCACGGGCTTTTTCCAAGCTTCCAACCTCTACTTCACATTCAGCAGCCATTAGCAATACATCTGCATAGCGAATGATCATGAAGTTAACTGCCAAATAACCGGGAGTCCAGCCACTACCATCTAATGTTGAAGTTTCAGATTTTGCGTAAGTATACTTCTTAGGTGTGTACGGTCCAGCATACGACTGATCCCGTATCCAGGAATACCCAGCATGTGGGCCCCAATCCAGAAATTCAACACCTCTGCGACCTATAGTAATATCTAAACGAGGGTCGACAGGACCTGTATCAGGCGTAAAAGGAGCATCGCTCTTTAATCCCTGATCAGTCTTTAGTTCATTTGCAGGCAATCTATAAGAACCATCCAGTAATGGCAATCCGGATGCATTGGTACGGTATGAACTAGCTAATTCAAAACTAGGGGCAAAGAAACCACAACAGTTACCAGGCAAAACGTTGTAAGGATAATTCATGGCCATGTCTTGGTTTGAATTATTTACGTTTTGAGCCTTCCCTGTTGCCTGATAGGCAAATACAGATTCAGCAGAGTTTTCATTTGCAAAACGAAACAATCCATTAAAGTTTGGATATAGTGCATACTTTTTACCATCTGAAGTCTTGCCATTAGCAATCACCTGATCAAGAATTGCTTTTGCCTCAGTAAATTTCTCTTGAAAAAGAAGGCACTTGCCCAAATATGCACCAGCAGCCCACTTATTAGCTCTACCAACTTGTGCCTGCGCTTCAGGTAAATTATCAAAAGCAAATTGAAAATCTGCTTGAATATTAGGCCACAGGTCTGTATCATTCTTCACATCAGCTATACCTGTAGAGTAATCTAACGTTTCATCTACCCAAGGAGCCATGTTAAAGTTTTTCTTTAGCTCAAAATAGTAGTGTCCTCTGAGGAAGCGAGCCTCACCTGTAATCCGAGTCAGCACAGCTTCATCCACATCAGTAGCCAATGGAATTAAAGAAAGAAGTTTATTGGCACGGGCAATTCCTTCAAAACAACCTCTCCATTTGCCAAGTACTTCCGTATTGTTTGGATCTGTTTCAAAGCGTTCAACAGGGTTCATACTGGAAAAGTCACCAGAGTTTGTACCTTTATTAGCATCTCCTCCCCGAATACTTCCCCACATCCAGTTAGAAGCACCTGCATGCCAGGCTGCACTGGCATCACGACCATTCATTACAGAATAAACACCAACCAGCAAACCTTCCAACCCTTTTTGAGTGGCTAGCTGAGCATCTGTAATTTGTCCTGTAACAGGTTGATCTAGAAAGGAATCTTTACAAGCAACAGGCCCTAGAAATAAGGCACCCAGTGCAAGATAAATAAGTTTATTTTTAAATATTTTTCTCATATAGATTCAGTTTTTTGGATGATTGGAAATCACATACTTTTATTTAACAGGATAACCAATCGATTAGAAGCCAACATTAAGTCCAATATTAAAACCTCTTGTTACAGGAGGGTTACCAACATCAATTCCCAGGTTCTGGTCAGCAGCACCACCTACACCAGGATCTAATCCAGAATATTTGCTTATAGTAAACAAGTTGGTACTTTGAACATATATTTTCGCTCTTTCAATACCAAAGCGATTTAACAATGTCGCTGGCAATTTGTAAGCAATTTGTAGGTTGGTTAATCTGGCATAATTTCCTGATTCTACATAATAAGAATTGGAAACAGTGTTAGTACTTAAATTAGAAGCATCTTCAAAAATAGGCACAGTGTTACCACCATTCTCAAATGTGAAAGATTCTTTTACCCGATTTCCAATAGCAGCACCTTTGAAAGATGGATAGAAATCAGTATACCATCTTGACAGGTTAAATACTTTAGCTCCCAGTGCGGCATATAAGTAAGCTACTAATTCAATATTCTTATAGCCTAAAGTTAAGTTAAGTCCCCCATTGAACTTAGGTACAGGGCTACCCAGAGGAGTTCTGTCATCAGGAGTAATTTTGTTATCTCCATTGATATCTGCATACCGGAATCTTCCAATACCTTTTCCATCCTGTGAGGGAGCAGAATTCACTTCTTCCTGATTCTGGAATAGACCAATCACTTTATAGCCAAAGAATGCAGAAATTGGTTGACCAATTTGGTTTCGAACAGGTGTGATACCCCGCATAGAATAAGGCTCAAAATAATCAACGCCAGGAGCAAGAGCTATTACCTCATTCTTTAACCAGGAACCTGTAACATTTACTTCATAAGTTAAATCAGAGACGATATTACCTCTATTGATGATCTGCAGATCTATCCCTTGGTTTCTCATTTTACCAATGTTAATTGCCGGATCTGCTGCCAGAGGACCAACCACAGCAGGAGTTTCCAAAGTATATAGTAGATCTTTGGTATCTTTTCTCCAAACATCAAGAACCAATTCAACTTTTCCATCCAGGAAAGTTCCATCAACACCAATATTTGAAGTAGTACTTGTTTCCCATTTAGCATTTGGGTTACCTATCCGACTGCGATAAAACCCTTCTGCTGGAGCACCGTTTCCACCAGCTATGTCATAATAAGCTCTACCTAAATTTGACTCGAATAAGCTAAACTGGTTATAAGGATCTACGTTATTGGAGTTACCCATTTGTCCCCATCCACCTCTTATTTTCAAATCTGAAATAAAAGGGATATCCTTCATGAAAGGTTCGGCAGAAATACGCCATGCAGCAGATACGGCAGGGAATACACCATAACGGGTGTTAGCACCAAAACGAGAAGAACCATCACGACGCAATACACCATTCAGGATATATTTTTCACTAAAGTTATATTGAACCCTTCCAAACAGTGAATAAAAATTAACTCCCAATGTATAGAAAGTAGCATCTCTGTTAACGTTCTGGTTACCCACATTAGGCAGTATAATATAATTAATATCTGTAGAAAACGGATTTTGACCTCTTGCTTCTAATTGTCTTCCATTATTAGTGTTCAAGGCCTCAACACCCGCTAACACATCGATACCATGGGCGCCAAATTTATTCTGATATCTTGCAGTATTTGTAAATACCCAGTTTTTATAGGCACTTGCACCTTCACCATATGTGAATGTACTATTGTTCTCAGAGTTCTCATAAGATGGTCGATTATAGTAGTTATAATAACCAGCACTTATTCCACCTCCAAAACTACTGCGTAGAGTCAATCCTTTAATAACATCTACTTCTGCATACACATTGCCAATCGCTCCGATATTATATCCTCTGTTATCGGCTGCTCTATTCCGTTCAGCAACAGGGTTACGAGGGTTGTTGAATCCACCAGCCAGTGTACCGGCATATCCACCAAATTCATCATATACCGGAATAATAGCAGGCATACGAAAAGCAGATAATACCTGTGTTTCTTCACCAGATGCACCACGACCACCGTTTCCACCAATCAATCCTTGTCTGGAAATATAAAGACCTACAACGTTTTGGCCAATACGTATATTTTTTGATAGATTGTGTTCAGAATTTATACGAAAGCTATACCGTTTGAAATTCTGGTGAATGATAATACCCTGCTGATCCTGCATACCAAAACTTAAGTAAAACTGGCTTTTTTCACCACCTCCAGAAAAACTTAATGTGTGTCGGTTAAGTATAGCGTTCTGAGTAATAGCGTCCCACCAATTAGTACCAGCCTTGTTTGCCTTCATTACAGAATAGATAGAACCTTTATCCGGATTAACATTGTATTTGGCACGCTCCTCTTCCAGATTGATTGTACCTCTTACACCTGTATTGGAACCAACCAGGATATAGTCAGGAAGAACAGGAGTAGCACCATTACCGTACTGCTGACTTTCAAAAACAGGAGTTTTACCCAATTGTGTGGCAGTGTTACGAATGGCATTCCAAGTCCAGTCAGCCTGCTCCTGAGGATTTAGTATGTTATCTACTTTTCCAGGAGTTGTTACACCAAACACCCCGTCATAGCTTACATGTAGCTTACCATCTCCTTTTTTGCCTTTTTTAGTGGTGTAAATAATTACACCGTTAGCAGCACGAGCACCATAAATAGAAGCAGATGGCGCATCTTTCAATGCTGTAACAGACTCAATATCATCTGGCTGCAAAAAGTCGGTAGAACCAACAGGAATTCCATCAACAATATATAGTGGCTCATTTCCACCAAAAGCGCCAAATCCACGCAAACGCACAATACTATTTGTACCAGGCTGTCCATTAGTAATAACAGTTACCCCTGATATACGTCCTTGCAAAGCCTGCTCAACGTTACCAGAAGGTACAGCAACAAGGTCTTTGGATTTTACAGTAGCAACAGCACCTGTTACTTCGCGTCTGTTTTCCGTTGTATAACCAGTTACGACTACTTCAGACAATGCCTGCAAGTCAGCAGTTAATGGTACATCTACCACACTACGATTTCCTACTGATACTTCTTCAGTAGTGAAACCAATAAAACTAAAAACCAGAACGGATGTAGGACCATCTACAGCGATACTATACTTACCGTTAGCGTCAGTAGTTGTACCACGAGTGGTTCCTTTTACAGATACACTTACACCAGGTAGTACTCCGCCGTCTTCCTGAGAAGTTACTTTGCCGGTTACAGTCGTCTGCGCAAAGGCGCCAACTACTGAACACAGAAATACCAGGCAGAGCAATACACTTGCTCGTAGATAATTGTGTTTCATGGAAAAATTGTTTAGGGGTTATAATATAGAATTTTTACTATCGATCAATTTCACAAAATTGTATATAAAGTGTATTGATCTAGTACAAATTTATGTTTACGATTATAATAATACAATTTTTTGCAGAAAAATTTAAAATATTTTTTCAAAAAATATTCTTTCTACAAAATATCCTTCATATAAGGTGTTATACTCTGCCAACTAAGACACAGGCCGAATACAGCTTTATTATTCAGAATACAATTAAATTAAACCGTAAATGAATAAGTAAACAGTATTGATAATACGTTGTTAACTTACAGATAGATTAGTTCTCCCATCCTGCTTTTGTTATAAAAATATAATTACAAGATTAACAGCCTATTACATATTATATATACAGCCATATTTCTACGTATCTACATTCAGGTCTATACTATAGAGTTAATAAACAACAGACACTTCCAGACCAATCAGGTTTTTAATACCTTTGCAGCCTGTTATTAAGGAAAGTCGATTATGATTACTGAATTTGAAATAAAATATGAAACAGCGGCTTCTATACCGCCTCCCTATTGCTATTACTATCATATCAAGGGATTAGTAAGCCCCAACGATATTAAAATCGATTTTGCATGGGTATACCATAATCGGGAAGGACTTACACAGGAAGATATAGAGGATGAAGGTTTTACAGGTCAGGATGACTTTTCCTGGAAAGGAAACATCTCCAAAATATGGTTACCACTCATGGAAACGTTATTAAAAAGTAGTCGTACATCCACCAAAACAGATAATAATGATCATCCTTTTTTGGAATTAACCTTCAAAACACAGAAAAACGTCCTTTTTCAAGGAAGCCCTGATTCGATATGGGATTGGGAGTATTTTCTGCAGGAGTTTATTCAAGGTATTTATGAAACCTCAGGTAAAGAAGCTCCACTTCTTATACGCTATAAAAAAATAGCGGTACAATCAACACTTTTCTGCTCTCTTAAGATACAATTTAAAGATCGTAGCGTAGCTATCCAGACGCGTCTGAATGATGCCAAAATGCAACAAAAATCAGGTAACTGGGACGAAATGAAAGACCTATTGGAATTAATATTTTCATTATCCTATATCTCAGAAAAAGCAGAAAAAAGAGAACCCCATCTGCAAGGCTCTTATATTGACATTGGAGAAAACCTCTGGTATGAGTTAGGAAAGGTTGCCCTAAACCCTTCTTTGAAAGTAAATACGATAGCTCAGATAGAACAATATATTAACAAAATTGTAAAATTCAGATAGGTTTAATCCTACAAATTATTACATCAACTAGTAACTACCTATTAACCAACGAAATATACATTAACATCAAACTGATTTACTAACACATCAGATACTAACATAGGTAAGCTCATGCATAACAACTATTATTATTTGCAACAAGTTTCTTCTGCACTGGCACCTATATTGATCGGACGCACAGTAGACAGCGCGTTTAGTCAGGATAAAGATGAACTGGTGGTTAGCTTTTTGAGTAAAACTGACCTTTTCTTTATCCGAGCTATTTTAAAGAATAGTTTTGTCTGCCTCACCTTTCCATCTGAATTTCATAGAGCACGTAAAAATACAGTGGAACTATTCTCCAAATTAACAGGGAGAACTGTTGAAAAAATCATTCAGTATCAAAATGATCGAAGTTTTGCCATTCAGCTAGATTCCGGTCTATTACTTTTGTTTAAGCTACATGGGAATCGTTCTAATGTATTATTATATCAGGATAATAAGGTAATAGAATTATTTCAGAATAATATCGAAGCAGATCTTTCTCTTTCACCAGAATCGCTGCATCGGGATATCAGCCCTACATTTGAAGATTTTATTCAAAACAAACAAAATCCTGCAACTGTTTATCCAACTTTAGGAAAACCAGTTGCAGCCTATCTGAAGCAGGAAAAATTTCCTAATAAATCAGCTCAGGAACAATGGACAATCTTGCAACAATTTATATATAACCTGGAAAATCCTTCTTCTTTTTATGTTGTGCGTTCCCCAGCACACCTTAGCACAGGCAATAGCAGTTTCCAACTTACTTTATTTCCAACAGGTAATACAGAGTTTGAATCATCAGACCCTTTGGAGATTGCCAATCGCTTTTATAGCTTATATGCTAGAGAAAGTACTTTCGATAGAGAAAAACAACAGGTATTACACAAGCTAGACAAGCAAAAGAAGCAGACAGAAAGTTATCTGGCCAAGACTTATGAAAAGCTAAATCAAATTCAAACAGAGGCTCGTCATGAACAATTAGCCAATATCCTAATGGCTAATATTCATCAGATCCCTTCTGGTAGCGAAGCAGTAGAATTATTTGATTTTTACCATAATCAAACAATTCGCATAAAGCTAAAAAAAGAATTCTCTGCTCAAAAAAATGCAGAGACTTATTATAGAAAAGCCAAAAATGAAAAGATTGAAATAGAGATACTGGAAAAAGCTATTACTCAGAAAGAATTAGAGATGGCTCAAATTAAGAAGTATATGGCTGATATAAGTGCCATTCAAAACTTGAAGGTTCTACGCAATTATGTAAAAGATCACGATTTGGCATCAGCCTCAACTATTCCTACTATACAGGAATTATTTAAAAGGTTTGAATATCAAGGATTTGAGATTTTAGTTGGTAAAAACGCAAAAAATAATGATCTGCTAACACGAGAGTATGCATGGAAAGAAGATCTGTGGTTGCATGCCAAGGATGTTACAGGGTCACATGTAATTATTAAATACCAGTCCGGCAAGAAATTTCCGGAGCCAGTAATTGAAAAGGCAGCTCAATTAGCGGCTTATTATTCCAAACGAAAGAATGATACTCTTTGTCCTGTTACAGTTACCCCCCGCAAATACATTCGGAAACCGAAAGGTCTTCCGGAAGGAGCTGTTATCATTGATAAAGAACAAGTTGTTTTGGTTGAACCTGCAGATTTCTCCGGATTATAATTAACCACACTATTCTTCTTTCTAATTAATTACTTTACACAAACAATACATATTTCCATGATTGCAGTTATTCAAAGAGTTACAAGTGCATCAGTTACTATTGACAATCATATAAAAGGACAAATAGAAAAAGGCTTACTTATTCTATTGGGAATTACTCATACAGATACAGAAGAAGATATAGAATGGTTAAGCAAAAAAATAGTAAACATGCGCATTTTTGGAGATGAGGAAGGAAAAATGAATCTCTCCGTTTTGGATGTAGATGGAAATATATTGCTTATCAGCCAGTTTACTTTATATGCAAGCACTAAAAAAGGAAACAGACCTTCTTTTATTGATGCAGCTAGACCTGAACAAGCTATACCATTGTATGAGAAGATGATCTCATCCCTTAACACTGAAATCAAAAAAACAATCGAAACAGGCACCTTTGGAGCAGACATGAAAGTAAGTTTGCTTAACGATGGTCCGGTTACGATTGTTATAGATTCAAAAAGTAGAACTTGATACTATAAATAAAATCCATTATAACCTATTTTCGCTGATCTTGCATCATGCATAGACGGCTACCTTGGATTTAGTCTTAACTTCTTGTTCAGCAAAGAAATAAAAAAACAGAAGGTAGCTCATAAAACCAAAAAACACAATTCCCTTTTGTCTCTGTAATAGTGCTTCTGTCAAACAATTCAAAAAGACATATAGAATAAAAGTCATATAAAAATAATTTTTCTGTCTCCAAGCCAGAAAAAAGCTTACCATAAAGATTCCTAATAGGACCAAAACTCCTACTAACCCACTTGCCATCATTGTTTGTAAAAACTGATTGTGGGCATTATATCCCTGATATCCATTTTCAAATACATAATTATTTTTGTAAAACATCTTTACCAGTTCTTCCTGAGTATCTCCCACTCCAACACCTGTAAAGAAATTGTTTTCGATCACACCTAATGATGATTCCCAAATGGCAAATCGTACAGCAGAACTACTGGACCATGGTAGGTTCATTTTTTGGCGAGAGTGTACATTTTCAGTTACAGCATTTGTATTCAGGTTTTTAATATCTGAAAAACGCTGCATAAGAAATGACGACTGAGAAATTAAAATAACTACTAGTAAAGGAGCAATCATCAGAGAACCAAGGGTCTTCATATTTTTACCTTCTGTCTTTATCAGATATAGCAAGCAATTTATTGCTCCTAATACAAGAGTAGTTATCAACGTAGTACGAGATGTAAGCAAAAGCATTACACCCAGAAAGTAGATAATCAATAGAAACAAACCTGTTCTCTTCAAAAGAGAAAGTTCACGGATATTATCAAAAAGATAAGCACCTAAACAAAGAGTACAAAAGCCTAGGAAGAAAGAAAAATATATAGAATTTAAATCAATAGGCCTTGTAAAAATATCATAAAACCAATGATCATTTGTTTGTAAATTACCCCATAATGATATATTTACTGCAGTTAGCACACAAATAAGAGTTGCAACAAAACAGGAGGCAATAAACAGAGAGACAATAGTATAAATGTCTTCTTTCTTCAAAGAAGGCATAGAACCTAAGACTAAAGGAAATAATAGCAATGGTATGTAGTCTAACAATGTCTGAAGACCTCTCATAATATTGTGACTATATAATAATCCTATAACATGTAACAGGAAAAATGAAACAGCAAGTAGTATAATAGGACTTTGCATTAATCGAAGTTTTTTTTCTCTCCAATTGCCCTCCACAATCCAAATAACACCTAATACTATAATGCTAATATTATTAATAGCAATGATTTTAGGATAACATAAAGTTACAGCAATAATAGAAAGTATATAAAAATACAATTTATCATATTTTATTGCACTCAAAGCTAGTACCATACAAACTATTTTAGGTTGAAAAATAAGTTTTAAACATACCAAAAGCAGCTAAAAAAAATTAAAGATATAACTTTTACTTTCTTATTTTGCCAAAATTTGCACTAAAAAAGTATGCCTAGATTTTAATTACAGCACATAAACAAATTATAAATTTGTAATTTTCTTAGTTCACCTTCCTATGACCCGTTTTTCAGGAAAAAGGTTGCAAACATTTGTAAATATTTTTTTATGACTTTAAAAGACGCACAAAAAACAGTAGATCTCTGGATAAAAAATACTGGTGTTCGGTATTTTAATGAACTTACCAATATGGCTATACTGACTGAAGAAGTTGGAGAAGTAGCCCGGATTATTGCCCGACAATATGGAGAACAATCCTTCAAAACATCAGACAAAGACAAAAATCTAGGAGATGAACTGGCGGATGTCTTATTTGTAGTGATTTGCCTTGCTAATCAAACAGGGGTTGATTTGACAGAGGCATTAATCAAAAACATGGAGAAGAAGTCAATTCGGGATGCAGAACGACATAAAAATAATGAGAAGCTAAAATAGTCCTTACCAAGAACACAAAGCAGGCGACGGAATTCAAATACCTCTGATATATCTTTGTAGTAAGTATAATCAGAGGTATTTGTTATATTTCTTCAATTACAGATTCTCCTGAACTATAATCACCACTTGTCCATTGCCATTTTTCGTGCAAACGAATTTTTCCATTTTCCATTACTTCAGGGATAGACTGGCAAATTCCTGTCATTAGTACTCCTACATTATTTACATGGTGGTAACGCATATTTAAATGTCCTACTTCATCTACAAGAGCAATCAGGTGTCCAGTCACAATACTTCCTCCTGAATAGGAAGCAGTTACTATAGTATCATATTGCTGATAGTGAAAAGTGGTTTCTGCACTTACCTCACCATTATCTGTATTGTTTACAGAACGAAAAACTTTGTTATGATAATTAATCATAGGGATTAAAAAGATATTTTAACTTTCAACCAGAAAGATATTCATTCTATACTAGAATCTATACATAAACTAGCTCTCTGTAAAATAAAAAAGCCTGACTCCTTTGGAAATCAGGTTTTTCATTCTAACCACTTTCTACCAACGTTGTTCTGGTATCGTAAATTCTATGTCTTTTTGCTGTACTAACATAGTATAGCCCCCCCCTTCTTCAAGCCTATTATGTTTCAATTGCCGTTTATTCAACATTAACTGACAAAAAATCATACAAGGATGTCAGGACAAAAAAAGACTCTCCCTTCAGGAGAGTCTTCATATTTTCTATTAAAATATATTAAATTAGGTTGGAGCAAAGCTTAATCATCGAAAAGTGAAGATAAAATAGCACCAACAATAGACACAACAAAACTAAAAATCAAAGCCCATAAAAATCCATCTACTCGAAATCCTGTAATCAAGGCATCTGTGATATATACAATGATTACGTTAATCACCAATAAGAACAAACCAAGAGTAATGATGGTAATAGGGATAGTTAAGAAAGTAAGTACAGGTTTTAAAAAAGCGTTCAAAAATCCTAATACAATAGCAACAATGATAGCAGTTGCAATTCCATTTACATGGACACCTGGTAGTAACCATGAGCTAATTATAACAGCAAGGGTTGCTACAATTAATCGAATGAGTAAGTTCATAAGTCAAGTAGTTTATAAAATAAAAGTTGCGCTAGTATATAAAATTAACGTGCCATATCTGCAATCAGTATACTGTCTTTTATCAAATAATTCTTCTATATCCATTATAAGTACTGAATAATCGACCCTTTCATTGGTTATTAGGAAAAGACTAGATTCATAAATTTAAGATCACAATAAGTAGTGAAGTAGTAAATATATAAAACCATTTATGAAGAGGTATATTTTCTCATGTAAACATTCAATTTGTACCTTTGTCTTCAGTGAGACACTTTTCCCCAAAGCTTACTATATTAGTGTACCATAAACAGATAAATGTATTCAATTCGGGAACTTTTCGCCACGCTTTTGTATTTTTTCTAGAAAACAGACACAACTATGGACTATAAAGATTATTATAAAACTCTTGGTGTTGAAAAAAATGCAACAGCCGACGAAATAAAAAAAGCCTACAGAAAACTGGCTGTAAAATACCATCCGGATAAAAACAAAGATGATAAGCAGGCAGAGGATAAGTTTAAGGAGGTAACAGAAGCCTATGAGGTACTGAGTGATGTAGAGAAACGTAAAAAGTATGATGCCTTTGGTGAAAACTGGAAGCATGCACAAGCTAATGGCAATGGAGGTGGTCAACCTTCAGGAGGAGGTTTTGGAGGTTTTGACTTTGGAAACTTTAGTGGCAATACAGGTAGCACTTTTCATGAATATAGCACAGACGAACCTACCTTCTCAGAGTTTTTTGAGATGTTATTTGGCAGACGTCCCGGAGAAGCCAAAGGCCGCACGAGTAGTAAACGCAAAGGGCATGATTATCGGGCTGATTTAACATTAACCTTGCAGGAAGCATACCAAGGCACTGAACGTCTGGTAGATGTAAATAATCAGAAACTGCGCATCAGGCTCAAACCAGGTATTGAACACGAGCAGGTTATAAAATTGAAGGACAAAGGTGCTCCTGGTACCAATGGAGCACCGAATGGCGATCTATATATTACTATACACATTGCGGATGACTCTTATTTTGACAGAAAAGGGAATGATCTATATACAGACATTGCAGTTGACTTATATACTGCCATATTAGGAGGTAAAGCAACTGTAGGAACACTAAAAGGCAATATAAAGATTGACATTCCGGAAGGAACAGAACATGGAAAAGTGTTGCGGTTAAAAGGATTGGGAATGCCTGTATATAATACACCTGGTACATTTGGCGACTTGTATGTAACCATTCAGGTTCGTATTCCCAAAAATCTGTCCGAACAGGAAAAAGCATTATTCCGACAATTGGCAGCATTAGGCAATCCGGCATTTGCAACCACATAGATCCTCTATTGTGTCTACCATCTTCTTGAAAGTAATCATACCCAAACGTCCAGCATAGATGATATGCTGGACGTTTTTTGTATTTCATAAGCTTTATCTCACTGAAAACTCTTTTTACATAAGAAAATTTTACTACCCTCCTTCTTTATCTGAAGGCACGAAATTCGTTATCTTCATCAACAGAATCTATGACAGTAATCATGTAACACCTTCATCAGATGCATTAGCTTGCATCTGCAATCAAACCATCCACACTATGGCTACAACCTTTCAAGACTTTTTACAGTCATATCAGGCAGATCCGGCATATCAGAATCGTACGGCATATTTTTGTATGGAGTATGCCATTCATCAATCACTAAAGATCTACTCAGGAGGTTTGGGCTTTCTCGCAGGATCACATATGCGTAGTGCTTATGAGTTTAAGCAAAACGTGATCGGAATAGGCATTTTATGGAAGTATGGTTACTATGATCAGACTCGTAAAGGAGATCAGACAATGGATGTGCTATTTCAGGAAAAGGTTTATGGCTTTCTGGAAAAAACGGATATCAAATTTTCAATACAAATCAATCATGCACCTGTATGGGTAACAGCCTATTATCTACCTCCTGAAGTATTTGGGACAGTACCTGTATTTCTACTTTCCACTGACCTTCCTGAAAACGATTATCTCGCCCAGACTACCACACACAGATTATATGACCAAAATCTGGAAGCAAGGATAGCTGCCAGTATTCTGCTAGGCATCGGAGGAGCACGTTTACTCGAAGAACTCCACTATCAGCCAGACTCTTATCACCTCAATGAATCTCATGGTTTGCCACTGGCGTTTTATTTATATACCAAATATAACAAAGATATTAAAGAGGTTAAAAAACGTCTGGTGTTTACCAACCATACTCCGGAAGAAGCAGGCAATCAGAAAACAGATATTTACCTTTTGGAACGCATGGGTTTCTTTTCAGACCTTCCTCTGTCAGAAGTACGGACTTTATCTGATACTCATACCAACATTTTAGATCATACCCTTGCCGCCTTTCGACTAGCAGGGTTATCCAATGGCGTATCTAAAATGCATACACAGGTATTACAAAAAATGTGGGGACGTGCCAGTGATATAAGTCCAATCTTATCCATTACCAATGCACAGAATTTTACCTACTGGGCAGATAAGGAGCTTTATAGTACTTTTCAAAATAAGGACACAGATAAATTTACAGACCGAAAGAAGTTTTTTAAGAGACAGCTATTTGAAGAAGTAGCTGACCAGACAGGTGAAATTTATAATGAGAATGTACTAACTATCGTATGGTCGCGAAGATTTGCTGCCTACAAGCGGGCAGATCTGTTATTATATGATACGGATCGCTTTATTCAATTGCTAACGAATAAAAAGTATCCTGTTCAAATTATCTGGGCAGGGAAACCCTATCCTACTGATTATACAGGCATATCCGTTTTTAATCGGCTGGTACATTTTACCAAAAAATATTTTAACTGCTCTGTTCTGGTGGGATATGAACTTAAGCTTTCGGCTATGTTAAAGCGTGGAGCGGATGTATGGCTCAATACACCGCGTATCACCCATGAAGCCTCTGGTACCAGCGGCATGACAGCCGCAATGAATGGTGCTCTCAACTGCTCTACTCCAGATGGATGGATACCTGAATTTGCGCGAAATAACGAAAACTGCTTTGTGCTTCCACCCAACGATCCTACCCTTCCTGAACATGAAATTGATGAGATTGATGCATTGAACTTGTATAAATTACTGGAAGAGGTAGTGATTCCAATGTATTATGAAGATCCTAAACAATGGCAACACATGGTCAATACTAGCATGACAGACATTTTGCCTTATTTTGATTCAGGTCGAATGGCAAAGGAATACTATGAATTATTATATACACACCATGTATCTCCAGAAGTGACTAATCTATCAAATGATGGACTTGTGAATCTGAAAGTTTAAAGTATTTTTGCTACTCTAATGGTTGGAATGTTAGCTCAGTTGGTTCAGAGCACCGCCTTGACAGGGCGGGGGTCAGGGGTTCGAGTCCCTTACATTCCACTAACACACATCACAAATACCTGTATATCAAGACATTAACACATAACAGGTGACAGATTAGGTGACAAAACCCTGCAAAAACTTTTCATTTCCCCACTAAGTCAAAGAACGTCTTTCCTCAACTTTGAGGAATGAGGATGACTCACTTTTGAGTCATCTATTATTTGTATCACTTATTTGTATCACTTTATTTACATCGCCTTAGTTATCTGGTTCTATTTGCCTTTCGCTTCTTAATCCGTTTATACTTTTCTAAAGAAGGTTCATTGCGTATGGCAGCATAAATCTCCTTTCGAAAAAAGAATAACCGATTGCTTATGTAGTGACCAGGGATCTTGCCTTGTTTAAGCCAGACACTAATAGTAGCTTTAGATACTTGTAATTCTTTAGCCACATCATCCATTTTCATCAGGGCTTCCCTCTCCTGATCTTCAATAGACTCAACCATTTTATAAACCTCTGATCGTACTATATTGATCTGTTGCTTTGTAAGACCAATCAGAAATTCTTGGAAGGCAACAGTAAGCGTTTTAATTTCATCTTCCAGTTCCATAAATCACTTTGTTTAGATTGAACATACTTATGACTTCTATCAAACGAGATGAGTTTCTTCAATCCTTCCGACGTGTTACCATGCCTCAGGATCCCAACTTGAAGGTCTGACCATCTTTTCTTTAGGCAATCGATAGTCCCATTCTTTTGAAAAGATCTGTTTTCTATTATCATAAAAAAGCTGCTCGTATTGTTTGGGTATAGGTTTGCTATCTATATGAGTGACCAGATTACCTCTTCTCACAGAGTAATATGCACTACCCATATAGCCATATTCTTTTGAGAAAAGAGTAGCCCCTTCTTGATCTACAGGAACATTACCTCTTTCATATTTATATAGCTTAATAGATGGGTCTTTTTTATCTTCAAATACATGAACGAGTTGATAGGGTTGAAAAGCATCGATCATTTTGAAAGTATCGTTTCGTAAATCAAATGTAAAGTATCGTATAGAGCTTGAACCCAATTTAAACTTATACTCACCATCTGTATAAATTGTCAGCTTTAGTTTAGAATCATTTTTTTGCCTGATAAACGGAAGGGTAAATGGACCAGCCAGCGGCGCAATATCTGCATGTGCCTCTGTTAGTAAAAGAGTAATTGTATCAGTATTAGTATAGGTTTCAGAACTCTTATCCGAAGTAAACTGACAGCATGTAAACAATAACAGACTAGTAACTACCAGACATGTTTTATAGAGTGAGTGCATACGATTAGATAGAAAATGGATTTATAGCATCCCATATAAGAGATATAGGATGCAGAAAGCAGAATAACATAAGTCTGACACATTGATTATTTACTTTTCTTATAGTTTCTCAGATTATCTTTCATGATTTCGATTGCAGATGGTACATGTTGCATTTCAATCCAGGCTTCAATTGCCTTGCGGGAAAAGCGACCGCGTATATGTGTCTTTGGGAGTTTCCCGTCTGATGCCCAATTCTGTAGTGTCTTCTTGGTTACTTTCAGAATTGGCACTAAGTCGTCATAGGTGAGTAGTTCATCCATGAGATAAGATAGTTAAAGTGAATGATTAGACCAGCTCAATCAGGAGCTGGTCTAAGTTATCAAACTATCTTATACAGATTATTACGCCGCACTTTTTTCAGGTCCGGGAAGGTGGCTATCGGGTTCTACCAGGGATTTGTAAACAGAGAGAGTTTCCAGTATATCATTGAGAGGACGGCTCATTGACTGAATCTCTCGTACATCTCTGAGCTTATCCCCTCGTATGATCGTTTGTAGGATAACCATAAAATCTGTATTCAGACTTAGTCGTAAGCTGTCTATTTTGCTATAGTCAGGCTCTGCAAAATTTAGTATATCATTTAACAGAAAGCATCCTACCTGTTTAGCTGAGTAGAGAATATATTTGCCTGTATCTTCATCAAAATCAATCGGACTTGTAGAAGAAACAAGGTTTTTAAATCGTAATACCAGCGTTTGATAATCCACATTGGCAAGCCTTACTTTTTCAAAGGCTATCACTTTTAATAAAGTATTATAGGTGAACTCCAGACTATAATTAAACTCTCGTAATGCCTCCTGTTCCGTTTCTCCATAGGAAAGAATCATCTTCTGTATTCTCTGCCATAGAAAATTATAGAGTATGGAATTGTTTTCCTCCTCCATATCCGGAGCAGGAGAAGGAAAAGAAGCGGTTCCTTCTGCCTCTACATCAGGAGCAGAAGAAGGAATCACAGGCATTGTAGCTTTAGACTCAGTCTGTGATGCAGCAGCTTGAGCAGCACTGGCATTTAGTGTAGTGTCAGTAATTAAAGAATTTGATTTGGCAGATTTCATGGAGGTTTTCATATAATGAAATAGTTAAGATGAACAGTTAATAAATGAATGGACAGGTTAAAAGGCTGTAAGGGTCTGTTTTGAGGGACTTATCTATATCAAGTGGCTTATCTGGCAGATTCTGCAATATGCTCCAGTTGAGAAAAGAACCTGTAGAGCGTATCCATCTGCATGTAGCGTAAATCAATCTCCTGTGCATTGGGTATAATCTCCTTGCCTTCTAGGTAAAGCATAGACTGCAGAGAGAATAACAGATCCTTATACTGTCTGATCTGTGAAGAAGCCTCTGTAGGGTTATCACTTACCAGAGAAGACAAAGCAGAGAGTCTTTCCTTATTGAAGAAAGGATCACTTAATAGTAAAGCCTTCTTTTCCCGGCTACTGGCAGATGAGGTAGTAGTTGATTCGGAAGCAGGTCTTGGAGTTTCCATAATGAGACTGAATGATTGAGTAAAGAATGATTGGTGAATAAATGACTAGCGATTAATGACTTGATTATAGTACTGAGAATGAGATAAGGCTTTCTGCTTTTAAGCTTCTCCAGGCTTGGTTATCCAAATCAAAGAAGGGTAACACCCAGATGTACTGGTTCTCTCTGGCAGGGTGTTTAGGATGCTTCTCTGTGGGCACTAGATCCATGTTTCTGGTAGCCTTGCGAGTAGTAACTGCTCCGTCAACCTTACGGAATGTAACGAGAACTGCTCCTAACTTCATGAGTGCTTTCAATGCCTGTAACTTCACTAGTGCCCATGCATCTTTCAGAGCCTGAGCCATCGAAATACCTGTTTCTTTTACCAGATTCCAGGCTTCTTGCATTACAAGTAAACGGAAGTTAGAGAGGGCTTTCATAATGCATTAAGAATATTTTTGTGTTATACTGGTACAAAAATTTTGTCCCTGAAGGACATTGCAAATGTAACACAAAAATATTCTTAACACAAAATTATTGATAAGATATTTTTTATGTTAAGAATGAAATATTGTTAACATCGAGAATTTCGATATATTTGCATAAACATTTACACCTATGAGTGATATACAAACACAAAATCGATTGACTGCTTTAAAGCAAAAGATGGACGAATTTGGAGTATCTTACCAAAGACTATCAGAATACTCTGAAAGAAGTCTTACTACAATTTCAAAGATGTTTGGAAGTAACGATACTAGGTACAAAACTGATGGAAACATCAGTGCGGCAGAACAAGGTCTTGAAAAGATTCTGGATGAATACCGTGCTAAATTGTGTGGAGAGAAAAAAGTCTGAAATATGTTCCTCAGACAAAATATAAGAAATAGTATTTTGTATCTGGTAATTAGTGTGTTTTGGTTTGTTACATTTCCCTTTAACAAGTTAAGAGTTTTTTTTCTTGTGGGCCCTTACCAGCTATTTACCCGGCTAAATACTAATTATCATGAATTTTTCTGTCAAGAGCGTATGTATTTCAATACTTGGGCGACTCTTTTTTATTTAATTGTTCTGCTAATCCCTTTCATTGCATTACTACTTTCTTTCCTAATTTCAGATCTAAATATCAAAGCCTATTTTTTAACCCTGACATTCCTAATCACAGGTTGTATTGTTGGGATAATACTACGTCTTTTGATTCTTTGGATTAAATTACTGTTTTACAATTACAACCATATCGTTTTAGATACAGAAGACTGCTTTACAAATCGAACAATGATGGTTGAACACTGGGCTATGGGCGGAATGATAACTGTATTTGTAGTGAGATGGGGTTATCATTTTTGGAAGAAAAGGAATCCACTAATACAATCACCAAGACAATTCTGATGGGTGATACTCTGATTGCTTTTTATCAATACCGTCTTTAAGAACCTGTAAACAATTTTAATGTACTACCATAAAATGGAGGAATTAAAAAAGATTGTATCAGATACGGAATCGCTGATATTCTTTTTCGTCATTGTTGGGATGACAATTCTATTTGCCCTTTTACTTGGCAACTTTCTTCAAAGACAAATTGAAGAAAAGACCAAAGAGCATCAGGTAGATATTACCAGTTTTATTTTTTTAAAGCACATGATTGTCGCAATAGTATATTTTCTGGGTTTCGGTTGGGCACTATTAACATTACCAATAACCCGGACATTTGCCCATTCTTTGATTGCTGGTGCAGGAGCTACCACCCTAATTTTAGGATTTGCCTCACAACAAATTTTCAGCAATTTATTCAGTGGAATTTTTCTTGTCCTTAATAGACCTTTCAAGATAGATGACACAATAGAATTTCAGGGTAGTAAAGGAAAGGTGATTGAAATAAGCCTAAACTCTACAATAATTCAAGACGAAAATGAAGACAAGATTATAATTCCAAGCTCTAAAATTTTAGGCGACAAAATAAAGATATACAAACGGCAAAAGTTGTAATGACTCAATAGATACGCTCCATTTTGGGAGAAGGGGAAAGTTATACTGAATGAGGTTTAATAGGTCTTAGATTATTTGATGAATTAAGCCAGGTAAACAAAGGTTATTTAAGAGATCAATCCTGCACTGAATTGATAGGGAGCCTACAGGTTTAATCTTCTGGACAAATAGAAATCCCCGTCGTAGTGATGGGGATTTTTGCTATGTATGCATTCTTGAAAAGTATTTTTAGTCTACATACCTGAGACTTTTCTATATAAGAATATATATTTATGAATATAAGATTAACAGCTTCGTAGTTTATGAAGCAAAATAAAGTTAGTACAATCAACCCTTTTTTTGGTAGTGTGCAATCAGTTCTCTGGTTAACTGTTGGTGTCTTTCTTGAAGTAGTTTAAGATTCCATTCATTGAGTTGCATAATTTGCAAAGAATTAGGTAATGCATCAACACTCTTGGTAAAGTATTTGTGTTTCTTATCCTGAAATTCTCTATTTCCTAGAGAAGAGTTTTTAGAACGACTTAGTAAAATCAGATTTCCCATTTTGTGCACCCAGTGTTCTATCTGTTCCTGCGTAAAATCAGTTCTCCATTGGCTTCCAGAATCTGGATTTTGAGGTAAAATATGCTCTATTGTGAGATATTTAAAGTCTTGAAATTGGGATGAATGATCTTTTTTCAGAAACTCTAATTTAAATAAAAGATATCTGGCATATGATTTATCATATAGATTATTCTCCAAAATAGGCGTTAATCTATTAATGTCTATTTGAAAAATATTTTTATTCTCAATTACGGATGTTGGACTAGTTGCTTTTTCAATTTCTTTCAGAATTGCATTCATATTATTTATTCTTTGAGTAAGAGAAGGCTGAAGTAACCAATCAGCTGAAAACTTATTATCTAGTTTTAGCAAAAATGTATCTAGCAAGGAATTTTCTTCTACTCCAAACTTTTTGTAAAAATATAGTAAAGGTGGTACCCATTCTACAGACGGAATTCCCCAACCCATAACAGTAATAAGATTTTTAAACCAGTTCGTTAAATGATCATGTTCATCATTTAGCCAATATAGTAAATCATATATCTGTGCATATTCTTTTATAACATTGAATGTGTCTCTTCCTTTTTGAAGAAATCCCTTTTTATAAATATTATCCTCAAATTCAGTTAATAAATTTTCACGGGCTTTATCTTTTACATAAATTGAACGCACATGCGACAATAAGCGATCGAACTCATCATTACCATATTCTCCCTCTATACTTTCCCAGATCTTCGCATATGTGGCCCTATCGTTCGAATTAGGTATAGCGCCCAAATTCCAAGCTTTCAATATATCTGCATTAGTTAGAGGTACCCCTCTGTTATTGAGGATTGTGAATAAACGAAATGCATCCTGTAAATTGTCAGAGGAGACATAAATTAACAGAACTTTGGTAAACAAAAAGACTGCAAAGTCCTCTATTTGATTTGTAGTAAGCTTGCCAAAATAATTATGGATAGCTAATAATGCTTTTGCCATATTAGCTTCTGTAAGATCTGTTGACTCTGACTTAACTTCCAAATCTGCCCTATTAAGTGTTCCTTGGTCTTTAATGACAATATCTTGAATAAAATGATTTGGCAAATATCTAATTAGATATTGAAGTCTAACCTTTTGAGGGGTTCCTGTAAATTTATCCCCTTCTTGACATATAAATGAGTTACAATTTTGCCGTAATTGTTGATTTGTACTTATATCTCTAAGCACAGCAAAGATTAATAGTAGTGTAGTAATACGTTGTTGGCCATCTAATAAATCAGCTTCTATATAATTTTGAGCTGCACTAAAATTTGTTTGTTGAATCACCATAGATCCTAGAAAATATTCTTTTGTAGGCTGATTGCATGTAGCAAACCAGACATCTTCTAATAAGTCAATAACTTGCTCCTTACCCCACAAATAAGGTCGCTGATAGTCAGGAATAGAAAACCAAAACCTAGAGAAAACATCAATAATAAGAGCTTTTCCACTTGCTATCATTCCTGGTGCAGATGGTGTCAATGGATTATTGGATAGTGTAGACATATATAATTAATATTTCTGTTTGAGTTAAGCCAAATGTAGATTTGTCGCATGCTCGTATCAATACCCCAAACGCGGTATATTTCATTTTTAATAAGCTTATTAAAAAATACCCCAAACGTGGTATTGCCTACTTCCTTCTGTTCACAGATATTGCACTTCTCTAAGTTATAACTGTAGTTTATCTCTATCGTTATTTATTAGACTAACTTTTTATTATCCCACAACCTTACAAAAACCTAAATTTCTTTTGATAAATCCACCCATGAGATTCACATAAATCTTATGGACAGAGCCTTATTGTATTTTCTTGACAAATCCAATGCAAGCACTTTCTACAAATCCGATATTAAACAATCCTTATCAGGAACCTAAGAAACACTACTTTACTAATTTGGATGGAAGCCTAAGTTATGAGAAAGCACCAGAAGTATATCGCAGACCATTTATTCCCTCTGCGCCACCAAGTCCAGTAAAAAAGTCTAAAGTACAGTTAGACTTCTTTTCAACGGCTGATTTTCAGTCGAAAGAAGAACATTTAGTTACAATTTTGAGAAGAGAGATAGGTTTATGGAGAGAAAGTGAATATAATGGGTTTACAGATGTCACAAGAGTTACTAAGGACTTACTCACCTATTGGTTTTTAAATCCAAACAGAATAATTACCAAACAGCTATTCTTTGCCCAACGAGAAGTTATTGAAACTACTATTTGGTTAAACGAGGTTGCAGAGAAATCAAATATAGGTTCTTTTATTCTTTCAAAACTTCAGTCAGAACGCAAAAATGTAGGTGAGCTTTTACCTCGTACTGCTTTTAAAATGGCTACAGGTACAGGTAAAACTGTAGTAATGGCATTACAAATCCTTTATCATTTCTTTAATCGACAAGAATATAGAAATGATATTCGCTTTGATGATAATTTCCTCATTATTGCCCCAGGTGTCACTGTTCGGGATAGACTGCAGGTTTTATTTGTTGACAATTGGAATAAAGATAAACGTTATATCAAAGATATTTACTATGATAGAGATTTAGTGCCGCCTAATCTCCAACAGGATTTACCACTATTAAATACCAAATTAGTAATAACGAATTATCATACATTTGAACCACGTACACTAAAAGGCAAGTTTGTTGGTGCATTAGATGGTAAAAAGGGGAATAACTTTCAGAAACCTGAGGAGAGCTTTAATTCAATAATTAAGAGAGTATTAAGGTTTAAGCTAGATTCCCGCTTACTAATATTAAATGATGAAGCCCACCATTGTTATTTACCAAATGGGAAAGGTAAAGACTCAGAGGATGGAGAAATGACAGCTAAAGAAAATGCGGTTGCTTCCATTTGGTATAATGCAATCAGGCAATTGGTAGAAAAATTTAAAGTACGAAATGTATTTGATCTATCAGCTACACCTTATTATATGCAAGGATCTGGTAGGCCATCAGGTTTGCTTTTCCCCTGGATTGCTACTGATTATGGCTTGGTGGATGCCATAGAAGCAGGATTAGTTAAGATACCTTTTCTACCTGAGCGAGATAATACGTATGCAGGTTTAACTGATTCAATCCTCAAAAATATATATTCGGTAGTAAAGTCCGAATTACCAAAGAAGAGCAGTCCTTTTCTGCCCGAACCATTCTTTCCAGATCACGTCACGAATTCACTTGAGATGTTTTACAAACATTATGAAAGTGAATATGAAGCGTTTCAAGGGTTATTTGGTACTAACCCGGTGATGATCATCGTATGTAGTAATACACGGGTGTCCTATGAAATGTATCGCCTAATTGCTGGATATGAAAAAACGCATGTTGATGGTACTAAGCTACTCAAAGAAGGAGCATTTGAAAAGTTCAGTAATGTCAAGGATGGTAAATTTAAAGAAAAGCCTCCTACACTTTTAATAGATAGTTATGCATTAGATAACGCAGAAGCTACCATTGATGAAAGCTTTAAATCCATCTTTGCTCATGAAATTGAAAATTTTCGCCGTGAATATGCTATAGTACATGGACAAGGGGCCGCATCTCAGATTTCTGAATCTGAGATATTACGGGAAGTTTTGAATACAGTTGGCAAAAGAGGTAAGTTAGGATCTCACGTACATTGTATTATTTCAGTCTCTATGCTTACAGAAGGTTGGGATGCCAATACAGTGACACATATTTATGGGTTACGTGCTTTTGGCTCACAGTTATTATGTGAACAAGTTGTTGGGCGGGCGCTACGTCGGAAAGAATACCACTTGGAAAACTATGACAAAGAGGGTAATCCAACCAAAGACAAACGTAGAATCAAAGAACAAAAGTTTCCTCCTGAATTTGCACATATTGTTAGTGTTCCGTTTGACTTTGTAGGTCGTACAGGTAAGACAACAAAAAAGTATGAGATACAATCTGCAAAGCAAATACATGCTATTAGTGAACGGACAGAGAAATATGAAATTCGTTTCCCTCAGGTTACAGGTTACCGAATTAATAGCTTTGATGAAGATATCATGGCTGACTTTGAAAAGGTAGCTAACTTCCAATTAGATGGGAGTATTAAATTAATAGAGGCTATTGTAGGTAATGCGTTTCAGGAAAGCAGAGTTGAATACACTCTTAATCACATAAAAGAAAAGCGTCATCAGGAAATCATTTACCGTTTGACTCAACGGATGCTTTCTACTTACTATGCTGATGAAAAAGGGTATCCGAAGTTTCACAAGTTTAATCAGATTAAGAACATTATTACCTATTGGTATGCACATAAGGTGGATACCTTAAAAGATGCCTTTCCCCAACTAGTGCTTAGAGACATGGATTCCGCTTGTAGGCATATTCAAAAAGCTATATTTCTAGGACAACGAGCTGAGGATAAAGTAGATCTCAGACTCAATATTAACAATCCCATAGGCTCAACAACGAAAGTACAAGGTATCACCACCCGTGAAGTTTTTGAAACAACTAAGAGTCATGTAAATGCTATCGTCTGTGATTCGGATTGGGAACGGGTAGCTGCACAGATCTTAGAAGACATGCCTGAGGTATTATCGTATGTCAAAAATGCATTCTTGTATTTTGCCATTCCTTACACAGCCAAAGATGGTAAAGACAGATTTTACTATCCTGACTTTATAGCAGTATGTCAAACGCCCAAAAAGCATAATGTCAATTTAATCATTGAAACTTCTGGACCTGTTTTTACTAAAGACAAAGAGGAGAAAGTAAGCTATATAGAGCACTATTTCCTGCCTGCGATAAATCGTATTGCACCAGACCACAACTTTTATCCTTGGCATTTTATTGAAATCAAGCAAGATACCTTTCCTAATCTAAAAAACGAGCTTCGTCGTAAGCTTAACAGTATATGAAAAAAGATCAACTCACCTCTACCAAACACCTGAGAGATAAAAAGGCTGTTATTCCAACCTTAGAAAATGAGGGTATGGAAGAAGAGATTGTATTTGAGAAAAAGAAGATATATGATCTTGACCCAATCATTAACCGAGACCAAGACCCGCATTTAGTTTGGCTAGACAAATACAAAAATGATAATTATGAACTGGAAGTAGATGTGCGTTCACTGTATAGATCTGAACATATTGCTCCAGAAATCATTATTAAAAATCTCTATCGTTTACGTGAACACAGCAAAGATCCTGATCAACTTTCTCTTACAGAGATGTTTGGTAATTCTTTTGAACTTGATGAATTTGAAAAGATTAGTCATTACTATAAACATACAGAGAATTGGACTAATCGGATGATTTTGGGAGATAGCTTATTGGTAATGAATTCTTTAGTCGCTAAGGAAAGTATGCAAGGAAAAGTGCAGATGATATATCTTGATCCTCCATATGGGATTAAATATGGATCAAATTGGCAAATTAGAATGAATGATAGAAATGTAAAAGATAATGATGATGCATATATAACTCATGAACCTGAACAAATAAAAGCATTCCGCGATACTTGGGAACTAGGTATTCATTCATATTTAAGTTATTTACGTGATCGCCTATTAGTAGCAAAGGAATTATTAACAGAAAGTGGTAGTTGCTTTGTGCAAATTAGTGATGAAAACTTACATTTAGTTAGATGTTTACTAGATGAAATCTTTGGCAGCGAAAACTTTTGCAATATTATAACTGTACGTAAAACTGGTTCTGTAAGTAGTCCTAATGCTAAACTTAGTACTCTTGGCACTTTAGGGGATTTTATAATATGGTATTCTAAAAACAAGGACAATGTAAAATATCGTCAAGTTTTTAGCGAGAAGCTTGATGATGAAAAAATATTTGATCAATATAACTTATTTGAGATGGAAGGGGACATAAGACGTTTGAAAAGCAATGAGATAAGGACTTTATCTCTTGAGCAACGTCTAAATATTTTTCAATCAGTAAGCCTAGAATCAAATGGATATTCTGAAAGTTTTCACTTCCCAGTATCTGTAAATAACAGATTATATCGTCCAGCGCCCGCGAGACATTGGAGTACAACAGAAAAGGGAATAAGTAAACTATTAAAATTGGATCGAATATTAGTTGGTGATAATAAATTAAGATTTAAAAAATATTTAGGAGATTTCCCTGCAACTCCAATAGGCAATATCTGGACTGACTTAATGGGTACAAATGATCTACAATATGTAGTTCAAACTAATGGTAAAATTATTGAGCGTTGTCTTTTAATGACTACAGATCCAGGTGATTTAGTAATAGATCCAACTTGTGGAAGTGGTACTACAGCCTATGTAGCTGAGCATTGGGGAAGGCGTTGGATTACCATTGATACTTCCCGAATTGCCCTAAATATTGCTAAACAACGATTAATGACAGCCGTCTATCCTTACTATAAATTGTACGATGATGTAGGAAAAGATATACGTCAAGGGTTTATATACAAGAAGGTACCTCATATTACTCTTAAATCTCTTGCTAATGATGAGCCTCCAGAAGAAGAAACATTATATGATCAGCCAGAATTAGACAAAAATATTCTTAGAGTTGCAGGATCATTTACTGTAGAAACCCTTCAAAGCCTTAATCCTATCTCTCCTGAAGAATTAGAAGAAAGACAAAAAGAAGCTCCCTCAGATCAAGAGTTTGAAGAACGCATTTTTAGCCATCTGCGTACTGCTGGAATTCGTAACGGAATCAAGAATGAACATGCAAGGTTTGTACGTATAGATAAATTAACTAATCAATATCTTCATGCGGAAGGATATTATTCAAATGGAGATGGCGAGAAAAAAGCCTATATTCATATTGGGCCTAAATTTGGTTCGGTTAGTAAAAAACAGGTTAGCGAAGCTTTTAAAGAAGCTCGTTTACGAAAAGATGCTAATTGGTTGGTAATCCTTGGTTTCTCATTTGAAGCAGATGTAGAGAACATTACAGATAAACAATATGCAGGTCTGCAAGTAACCAAGGTTCGTATGCATGATGATCTACTTCAAGAAGACCTTTCAAAAAAAGACCGCAAAGGCGCCAGTTTTGTTACAATTGGTGAGCCAGATATTAGTGTAAATGCTCTTGAAGATGGACGCGTCCAAGTAGAAGTTTGCGGCTTAGATTTATACGATCCTATCAAAGATGAAGTAAAATCTCGTAGTCTGGCAGATATTAACTACTGGTATCTAGATGACGATTATAATGGAAGTGAGTTTGTAACCAAGCAAATTTTCTTCTGTGGAGGTGACAAGAATGCCTTCGATAAAGTAAAACGGAGCCTAACCGAAATATCTAAACGGCAGATTAAGAAGAAAGCAGAACAAACCCTTCGCTTAGAAATAGATGAAGAGGTATTTGATAACCTTTATGGCTTTCAGTCTTTCCCAATTGAGGTAAAAGATCGTGGACATCGAGTAGCTGTCAAAGTTGTATCCCAGTTTGGTGAGGAAAGTATGAAAGTAATTGAGGTAACAAAATAAAAACACCTTTTAAAAAAGATATTCAAAAAATAATTATTTTCTCGCCAAATAGTAAAGATCATAAAGAAATAACTGCTGGAAATGAGCGATATCAAAGAAGTAACAGAAGCATTACTCCGCTTTAGAGATGAGCGAGATTGGGAACAGTTCCATAATCCCAAAGATCTGGCTTTGGCTATCAGCATTGAAGCCGGAGAATTACTTGAACTGTTTCTTTGGAAAAAGCCGGAAGAGGCAAAACCTGAAAAAGTAAAGGAAGAATTAGCAGATGTACTCTTGTATGGATTACTATTAGCTGATAAATATGGACTTGATGTAAAGCAGATCCTTTTAGACAAGATTCAAACTAACGCACAAAAATATCCTGCAGATAAGGCCAAAGGTAGTTCAAAGAAATACAACGAATTGTAATATGATTGCCTATACAAATACATCCAAAGGGTTTATTGAAGATGTTGAGACTAATCAGATTTCGACAAAGATTAGAACAGCCGTTTTACAGGCTTTTGGTTGGGCCAAAGTTAATAGCAAAGAAGAGGAAGCCTGGATTAATTCCATGCAGTTCATGGGTAATGTAATAAGAAGATCATCGATTGCTGATGACTGTGGCGTTTTGATAGAGTACAATTTACCTTCTACTTCCTTACGGGTTGACTTTATACTAACGGGTACAGATGAGGCAGAAAAGCAAAATTTTATTATCATAGAATTAAAGCAGTGGAAAGAAGCCAGTGCCACAACAAAGGATGGTGTTGTTTTTACCTCCTATCACGGTAATGAAGCTCATCCTTCTTACCAGGCTTATTCCTACAAGTTGTTTTTAAAAGATTTTAACGAGAATATTTACAATAGTTCCTTACGTGCTTTTTCGTGCGCCTATCTGCATAATTATGTTGAAAAAGATCCTGAACCACTAAAAGCAAAGATTTATGAGTCAATCGTTAAGGAGTCTCCTTTATATTTAAAGAATGACCAGAAAAAACTAGAAGAATTCATACGCACCTATGTTGGCAAAGGAAAAGGAAGTGATATTATTTATCACATTGAAAAAGGGAATATTCGACCCAGTAAAAAATTAATTGACCACGTTGCAGAGCTATTTAAGCATAACATGCTATTCCATCTACTGGACAATCAGAAAGTAGCATTTGAAATAGCTAAGGATTTTGCTCTTAATGCTAAGAGTAAAACAATAGTAATCATTACTGGTGGACCAGGAACAGGTAAGTCGGTGATATCAATGAATCTTTTAGCCGCATTACTTAAGAAAAAAAATGCCGTCTTTGTTGCGCCTACTGCTTCATTCAGAGATGTAATGGTTTCTGCTTTGACTAGTTCTTTTGGAGTAAATCGTATCAAACACCTATTCAAAGGATCTAGTAGCTTTTTTGGTGCTAAGAAAAATACTTTTGATATTCTAATTGTAGACGAAGCTCATCGGCTGAAGAACGAAAAGGCTTTTATGTATAAGGGTAAGAATCAGGTTGAAGATATTGTCAATGCAGCTCAGGTGAGTATCTTTTTTATTGATGAGAAGCAAATGATAAGACCTGATGATATTGGTACCGTACAGGAAATAACAAGAGTCGCGCAACTCCATAAAGCTCAAGTTCACACACTTAATCTGACAGCTCAGTTCAGATGTTCAGGTGCAGATGGGTATATAAACTGGATTGATGATGTGTTGCAACTGCAAGCCACAGGCAATTTTAATGGCTGGGATAAGCAGGACTTTGAGTTTAAAATTTGTGATGACCCAAATGAGTTACGAGAATTAATAAAAAGTAAAAACGACGAGGGGCTAAAAGCAAGAATACTGGCAGGATACGCTTGGAAATGGACTGCAGCTGATGCAGGAAATTTATACGGAGAGATTGAAGATGTATCAATTCCTGAATTTGATTTTAGTATGCCATGGAATTCAAGAAGTTCCGGATCGACTTGGGCTATTGATGAAGAAGGTGTAGACCAGATAGGCTGTGTCCATACTTCACAAGGATTAGAGTTTGACTATGTAGGTGTAATCATTGGTAATGATTTACGATTCAATCCTACCACAAGTCAATATTTTACCCAGTGGAAAGAGTATCTGGATACCAAAGGGAAAAGCGGACTGAATAAAAAGCCTGCTGACTTGAATAAGCTTGTGCGAAATATATATCGTATTCTGCTGACAAGAGGCATGAAAGGGTGTTATGTTTACTTTATGGATAAAGAGGTGGAAAAGTATTTTCGTATGCGTAGTTAATCTATACTTAGATCTGCAAATAGCTATTAATTGTTTTCGACCATTTTACTTTAATGCATTCCACAGATACACCCTACATACGCCTGCATCCAGACGACATCAAGCTAATAGCTGAGGAAGTAGTCAAGCTGCTCACAGAGAAACAAGTCAGTGCACCTGCTCAATCCGATCTGATAGGCTATGATGAACTAGCTGTAATGCTGAAGGTCAAGAAACAGACACTTCGAAACTGGGCATATGAAGGCAAGCTTCCAAAGACATACACCAGAGGCAAGTTCTCCAGGAAAGCAATCGAAGACTGGATACAGATGCAGCATATTCCCTCTGCTATTGAATTAATGCAGGATCTGATGAAACCAAAGGGTAAAAGGAAGTATTAATACAAGCAAGTACAGTATACGTGTGTTTCCTTTTGAGAGCAACTAGCATTAATGGTGATTGTTCTATACCTCATCCATGAAAAAACTGCTCACCCTCTGTCTACTTATAAATTGGTTTATGCTCATTGGCTGTAACTCCAAACAGCAGGAAAAACAAAAAACACAAGCAATAAATGCTCAAGCAATAAGTGAAGCCAGAGTCCACAAAGGGATTGATTACCTATTAACTCATCCCAGTCCCGTTGATACGGTAAGAGAATTTCAGATTTACAATTATCAATCTATCCACACTCACCTGGATTCTTCAATAACATGCTTATTGAAAGCTGAAAGGGGTTATAATGAAATTGATCAGTATCTGCAAAAGGTTAAGCATCGGGATTCCCTAGAGGGTAGAAACCAAAAAGAAATGTATGACTTGTATCAAATTTTCGCTGATTCAGCTATGTCTAATAAAAAGTGGCTCATCAAACATAATAAAATAGATTCTATCTGTACAAAGTACTTTTCTCATCAGTGCAGAATCAATAATCGAGACTCTACTTTAGTGATTATTACTAATGCCAATGATAGCATACTCAGTTTTGATGCTCCACAAAAACAAAAGTAAATAGTATAGTCTATACCTTTCCAAATTGCACTCAGACCACCGTCACTGTCACAACCTCTTATATATAGGTAAATTCAGTGATTTATTACCTAACCGCTGGAAAAGGGTATCTGTATGACCATGTAGCCTAGCTTAAGAAGTTCCTTATCTTTATATACAAAAAAGGCGGGTTGCCCGTACGGATACAAAAATGCTAATACGCTATACAGCAATAGAGAAGTTTGGTCCTCATAATAGGGAAAGTTGGATAAACTATGTATCATGGTCTAAGCTATGCCATTTACAAGAGGTAATCTCGTTAGATCCCATGCTTTGCCCTTCTATCGTAGAGGCCGATTTTGAAAAGGATAATGAGTATTTGATTTGGGAAAACTTTACTTCAGACCAATATTCAGATTTGAATTACCTAAAAGTCAAGTTGAAGGATACAGACAATTCTCTTTATCATATTCTAGCAGTAGTCAAAGAACCTGAACAAGGCTGTGAAAGGATAGCTTTAGCTAACGCTGAATTTGTAGGTTATGATTTAGTAGATACAGAAGGAAGCGCTAGTGCTTTAACCAATTGCGGTGGATTTGAGGAAACATTTTCTCCTAAGGACCTTAATGTTTATGGTTTGATTCCCTTTTATGAGAAAGCTTACTCAATACGAGAGGCATTAATAAAGAATAATCCACACGAGCACCATGCCGACTGTTACGTATGGGCAATATGGCGAATCAAATGATAGAGATCCACCTGGCACCCAAAAGCAAGCATATTCTTAAACTTACTACTCTGGACTAATCAGACATTCACCTGTCCCAAAAGTGTCCCGTCCCGAAAATGGGACAGTGGACAAATGGGACACCTTGGACAAGCTTCTTAAAATTCAATATAGAATAAGATCGCATCAATCTCTTTATCTGTCAAGTCTGGAAAAGATTGCATTACAATATTATTATTGTCAGTAAAAACTTTTACTCCATATTCATCGCCTGATGCAATCACTTCGGAGGAATTACGAATCCACCGTCCAATCCATTCTCTGGACTGCCTTTTGGTAACATCCTTTAAGCCAGGACCTACAATAATTTCATGCGTTTTAGAGTGACACGCTTCACAATTCTTTATAAAAAGCTTTTTGCCTTGTTTATACATCACAGCTTCAGGAGAGATTGCCTTCTGTTTAGCGGGTTGAGGACTTGTTTGTTTTATCGGCTTTTCGTCTTGCGTAGAATGACAAGCAAACAAGATACAGGAGCTTAAAAGTAGGATTAATAGTCTTTTCATTGGTAGATGACAGCTTACCTCTATTAATACCTGTCAATGGTAAAAGATAAACTTTTAAGCTGCCTCTGACATTATCAGACCCAGGTAGTAACCACTGGTCACCCTTGATAGTCGTAAATGTAACTCATAGAATAACTATTCAGATCTACTTTCTATATTCTTCAATTTCGATATTCTTCAATCTGGTATTTTCTACCAATTAACTCGCATTTCTTGGTCACATTCCAGAAGGCAAACATAGTATCGCCCGTTGGCATATCCCAATATTTGATTTCTTCATCTGCAAGCATGATGCCGAATGGGAGTATATGGCCTTTTCTTTTAGGATGGACAGGCCGCTCTAACAGACCAAGTAAAATGCCTGTCTTTCGTAATATACCTATCTTTCTTCTGGCAGTTTCTTCATCCCATAAAGGTCCTTCATGAAAGCGAAACTGCTCATATGGAATTTTTTCCAAAGAAGATTTCTTTATCTGGATAAAGTGTTCAGTTGTATTAAGAATCCATTCTTCTTCTCTTACTCTTGTCAGCAATACAGGTAATTCGTAGGTAGATAACTTAATCCTACTTAAAATAGTCTCTCTCCAGACCTGGTACTTTATCAAATAAGGTACAGCCTTCCTTTCCTTTGATAGCTTTCTGTTCAAGTCTGTAATATCTCAAATACCAAAAAGTTATTTGTTCTTTGATTCGACTTGCGCTTTTTACTATTCTTTCTGTTTCCATTCGTGTTTAGCCTCTTTTACTGGCGTATGTGCTTATACAAACAAAGATTTAATCTCATAAAGAAAGCGAAAAGATAATAAATGATTAGAACAGCAAAAAAACCTCTCAGAAAAAGCAGGATGTCGCCAAATCCTGCACACTCAGTACACATAGACGTTCCTCATCAGAAGAAGGAGATAGAAATTTAGTTGTCTTTACAGTATTTCAGAATATAGTCATTTACGCCCGGATACTTATACTTTAAAGCTATTTGCCAGTGTGGACAGTATGTACTATCACCTGTCTTAAACTTAGCCAAACCATAATAGAAAGAATCAACTGCATACTCTTCAAATTCTTCTGTCGAGGAAAGACACTGGCAGGCTTGATAATCTTGCAACGCCTCATTATATTCTCCTTTCTTCATTCTGATCCTTGCTCTTAGTAATCGGGCATCAGGATATATATTCCAGTAATAAATAGCACTATCCAGATCATTCAAAGCGGCTAGTGTATCTGTTAATCTGATTTTACTTAAACTGCGATAATAGTAAAATTTCTCTCGTGGTGTGGAAGGTTCTGCAGGAGGGCATAACTCAAGAGCAATTGTGAAATCATTAATTGCTCCATGGTAATCTTTAAGTGCGTGTTTGGTAAGGCCTCTATCCCCAAAAAGATATCCTGCATTAAAAGCAGAATCTATTCGGATTGCTCGGTTAAAGTCATCTATTGCTCTTTCATATTGCTTTATCTTATAATATTCATCTCCTCGTCTCCAATAGGCTTCTACATTTTGAGGTTCTCTTTTAATGGCTTTTGAATATAGACTAATAGCCTTTTGTCCATCTTCTTGAAATCCTTCATCAATTATTGACTCTACGGTTTTGCGAGAACAAGATATAAAGCTTAAGAAAATAACCAGTAGTAAGAAGATGCGAGCCATTTTGAAAGATAACGGATAAGTCCGTACAAAATATAACTAATTCATTTGCAAATCCAGTCCGTAAATTCTACGAAGTGGTTTTACTGAGATTGTAGTAAAAGAGTCTGATTTGAAATTGTAGCCTTACTATGAGAGTGAAATATACCTCAAATGAGGTATTGTTTGGTAATCAATTAAATCAAATCTTCGCTTTTATTCAAAGTCTAACTATTCTGGGAATATGGATTCAGATATTCTTAGTGCTCTAGTTTCTTTTATATTAGGTAGTCTCTTTAGCATTTGGCTTAACAAAAGAGATTATAAAAGAAATAGAATAACAACAAGTGTAAATGAAGTAATCTTGTTACTGAATAATTGGTATAATCAATTACATGAAATCTATATTGATATAACAACTAATGGTATCCCACCAGCATATTCAAAAAATTTGTTTTATTTAAATAATCGCTACATTCTTCCTAGTCTGATCAAAAACCTTGAAATAATAAGAACTCAAAGAAGCAAACAAGAAATTGTACGATTGACTGAAGAGTTTTTAAAAATTGTAACAGATTATAATCAGACTTTTGAACATGTTACAAATGAAATTTTTACTAAATCTATAATAAACAGGGAAATAAATAGCCGGATTAGTTGTGTAGATCTATTTTCTCCTGATTATGTCATTCCGTTTCCAAATAACCAAGAGAATGTTGACAAGAAAGTAGATGTGAAAGACAGGCTTCAATCTATATTAACACACCTAGATTCAATACTTCAGCAAATTAATATAATGATTGCCAGACATTAAATAGTTATATCTAAAACATCATAACTATTGCATAATAATTAGGCAAGCCAATCCACTTTCAAGAATTTCCAATAACAAAAAACCGAAAATCGTTGTAGTTGGCTACGATTATTTGAAATAAATTGTATTAAAATCTTAGTAAAAAAATCCGATCTAAAAATAGTACTTTTTAATTAAAATGAACATTCCATAAAAGCGAAAAGATACTATTTGTCTTAATAGTTATCCTACAGGATATTATTCTGTTTTTAGAAAGTATTAATGCTGAAAAGAAATCTAACTTACTCAGAGATGATAGATGAAAAGATGATTAAAAATATACTATTTAGTGGACTAATAGTTGCACTATTTATTTATCATGGGTTGACTATTTTGCAAGAATATGCTTTTCACATAAAAAGTAATAGCTGGGAAAGTTTAATGACAATAACACGAATTTTAGTAACAACTGTCTTACTTTTTTTAACCTTAAAATGGAGATGGTTAGTATCTATTTTTCTTGGTGATGCTTTTGTTGTAGGTAGCTATGAGGGTATTTCAACACAGAAACAGAATCCTAATAATGTTGATCATCATGAGGATTTTGTAATCAGCCAGTCCATTCTATGGACAAGAATCAGTGGTAGGTCAAAATTAAAAAACGGCCCGCTAGTATCTAACTGGAAAGGGAAACTAATCGATTATGATGGTGATAAAGAATTTCGTTTTGCGATTGAACTTCAGACATCAAATGGAAATAAGTGGGGGATATTAACATTACGCATTGATAAAGGAATTATATCAGGTTTTTACTTTCCAACAGATACAACTCAACCGAACTACATATCGACAATTGGAGCTTTAGCAAAGTCTCTCAACACAAACAAAAAATAAATTATCAAGATCAATACTACATTCATTTCATACATATAAAGTTCTGCCTCCAATATTATTACTCCTGTGCTAATGTAAATATCTTCCTTAATAGTCTAGTTGAAATGTATTTTATTTAAATATGGCTAAGCAAAAAAACGGCTCTCCAGATAATAGAGATGCAAATCCTCCTACTGTAAGGAATCGAAGCACAAGAAAGAAAATAGAATTCGTACTTTTTTTTACTGGAATATCTTTACTGGTTTTTGCAACAATACTTGTATTCGTTTTTCAAGACATAAATATAAAAGGAGGCATAAGATATGAGATTGTAAAAGTAATTCTTGCCTTGTCTGCAGCGCTAATTGTATCACAAATACCGGGTATGATCAAAATAAATCTTCCTGTTGGAATCCGAGCAGCAGGAGGAATTGGCTTTGGTGTTATGATATATTTATTAGCCCCAAATATGAGCAATGTAAATTCATTAGATCCAAATGATGAGACAGAAATCAATGATGAGCTTGGGAAATGTAGTTATTCTAAAGTTAAACTTGTTATCCTTTGTAGTGGTAATAATGATTATACACGAAGTATTACAACAAGTCTCGTCAATTCTTTGCAAACACTTTTACCTCTTAAGAATAAAAAGTGCCTTCTATATGATATCCACTATGGGCCTAGAGAGCCATACGACTCTACAGCTATAAGGAATACTTATCGAGACGAGGTCGCAAATATCTTCAATAGAGATACTGAATACGATTACTATGTGAGTATTGGGACTTCTGCCTCTTTAGCTTTTAAAGATTATTTCAGGGAAAGAGATATCTCTGATAAGAATCTTGTTTTCCTGGGTGTAACAGATCCTGTTGCTTGTGGGTTGGTAACTACACTAAAACATAGACATGACTCAACAAACATTGGTGGGGTTGCCTATTGTGGTGATTTTGCAGAGTTGCCAGCAAAAATTCATGAAATATATCCACATAATAAGATGGCATATATTTACTGGAAGGCTTATCCACAGGATAGGCAAATTGCAGGTAGAATCAACAATACTAGCTTTATACAAGATTCAATCCTTCAAATTATTGAGTTAAATAACCTACCTACTTATGCGAACATGTCTGACACCTCTTTAGTATATTTTTCATGGGTAACTTTAGAGAATTTATTTGAGAGTCATGGAATAGAAATGTTGCGTAATGTGAAACATTTAGTTTCTACTACACAAACACATGCGGTACAAGGCTTAGTCCCCTTTGTAGTTAGCACATCTGATTATGAAATTGGAGCTAAAGGTGCCGCTTTAATCTCTGAAAATCTGAAAACAGGAAAAAGACTAGGGTTATTAGATGTATATATTCCAGAATGGAAAATATATGTCAACTGTTTGAAGGCGAAGGAAAAAGGCATTAGTAAGCAAAGAACAGCTATTGCTGATCAAAGATTTGATTGTAGTGATTAATTACAAACCTTGAAACTTATTGCAAGTTAATCTATTGATCTAATAAAAAAGAGCCAACTATCTGCCGGCTCCTTTCCTATGACACTCTTATATGGATTGTAGAGGTATTACCCTCCTACTTTGTCTAGTTTACCCTCTGTTTCTCTGAGTCGTAGTAAGAGCGTTTGTAATCCTCCCACTAGTTCAAACTCTCCTGATATAAATAACCTGGATATGGTACTACCTTGTACATTGGTTGCGGATGCCACCTGAACATTTGTTCTATCTTGTTTAGTAGCTACTCCCGCATCCTCATTACTAAATCCTGTACTCACAGTAGGTTTACCACCTCCCGCCCCTAATGAGCCTCCACCTGCGCCACCTAATGCACCTGCAATCGCTTTCAAGGCTACACCGGCCGCAATATACAACGCCCCTGCGCCCGCTGTTGTCGGAGTAAATAACATAGGTGTACCAATAGCAATCAAACCAACAGCCAGTTGTGAAGCGATGCCTGCCAAAAACTTGCGTACAACCGTTATCGCATCATCTGAACCCGATGCCAGATTAGCGGCTACATCTCCTAATCCCTGTGCAGCAGAGGTAGCCAGAGACTTGAATAACTGATCAAACTGTTGTTTTGCCTCTTCAAGTACTAATGTCTTTTCTACGAACTCGTCCATAGACAAACCAGACTGCTCAAACTGCATTTGTAAGTCTTGCAGAGAGACAATAATCCCCGCAAAGGGATCACTTAACATACTAGCAAGTTGACTGAGTCTACCTAAATCGTCCAGGTACTCATTTAAGCTTTTTCCGGATGCTATAAAACCCGCCCCTAACTGTGATATACCAATACCTGTGTTTTGTGCAGCCTGTTCGAGTAATTCTGCCTGCTCTCTGGTTAGTTTAAGTTGTTGCTCGTATCCAATAAGTGGATCTATGTCTATTTCCGGCGTGAGTGGGGCTCCTGTAAAGATGCCTGATGGATTGGCCCCTCCCGGGTTAGGATTAAGGGTATTGTTGGGTTTTAGTGAGCTCACAATCAAAGACATGTTTTCCGCTTGCTCGAGTAATGCAATCAGGTTCTTTACTTCAGCAGAAGTTGGTTTTAAGCCCTTTTCAAGTAAAGAATTAATACCTGATTCGAGTATCTTTACACGTTCAGCCCCCAATTGAAACTGATCTCCAAACAAGGATTCTTTGCTGTTGGCTACTTCTAGCTTGTCAAAGACGTCGCTATAAATCTTTGCAATCTCTTCCTGTAGCTTTTTAGCATTCGAATCTACTTCGACAGGCACTTTCACGGCGAAGTCTCCTGTCTTATTGATCATGTCAATACGTCGCTGAAACCTTAGTAGTTCTCCATTGGCCTTTTCTATCTGCACCTGTAAGTCATCTCCGGTAGAATTAGGCAACCCAACGGCTTTTAGTGTGGATTCATCATACAAAGCATTTACTTTTTGTAACTTACCGTTTAAATCTTCTATCTGTGCCGAATACCTTGCTACCTGATTCTGTGCATCCTGCGCAAGAAACTGTTCGGCTTTCTTTCTGGCTTCTTCTGCACTGTCGCCTGCCTTCTGGTATACCTTAGCCTGTTCTTCTATTTCTTTCGTGAAAGCCTCTGCATCTCTACCCAGTTCTTTCAAGGCTGCTTGTTTAGCCAGTTCTTGATTGGAGGTGAGGAGTTTATTGGCTCCCTTCAAGGCTTCTGAAAAGAAGTTGATCAGCCCTTGTCCCGGGCCGGAAAGATTATTGCCTATGGTAAAAAACAAGCTATCAATCGTATCTCCCAGATTGGAGATACTGCCTCCTAACGTTTTAGAGACAGCAGCCGTTGAACCTGCCACTCCATCAAACTTACCAATAGCGGTTACCAGGTCTAGCGCTCCCTGTTCTGTTGCCTTGGCAGACACGGTTTGCCCTTTGAAAGAGGCTGTAATCCTATCTCCTGCTTTCGATACCTTAATCCCTAATTCATTCCACCTTTCTGTATTGGATACATCCAGTATTGCCTCTGTCAGGCTTTCAAGTGGTTTACCTAGTGAATTAGCCACATCTGCCATTGCCTGTAGTTGCTGTGTAGTCGCATTGACATTTCGGTTAGCCAGTTTGGTAAATGAGTCTGTCAGCTCTAAGACTGAAAAATTAGTTTGGGCTGCAAAGTCCGAGATCTTGGCAAAAGCAATGGCTCCAGCCTCTTGTGAGCCTAAGGTATTTGTCAGCACTGCCTGTAACTTCTGAAACTCAGTGGTGACGTCTAGTACTTCACCACCCAGTTCGGTTAATTTATCCAAAGCGAACAATCCGGTAAATGCGCCTGTTATTCCTTTGAAAACATCATCAAGACCTCCGGCTGTTTTTCCTAGCTTTTCAACGTGTTTTTCCAAACCACCTAAACGTTGTCCCATTTCTGCGATTGCCTGGTTGAGGCCTGATAAATCCCCATCAATCCCAACGGTTATTCCACTAATCTGTGCCATACTCTGTATTGATTGTGTGTTTGTTATTCAATTCGTGATAGTATATGATTTAGTCTAATACAACATCTTGCTCTCGTCTGGCAAGAGGGACTCCTGTATCGTGTACAGTGATTTGAGCAATCTGAAACTGTGCTTCTATCTGTGGTTTTGCCTGCTCCCATTCTGCAAGAGTCATTTCTTGTTTGGGAGGTCCTATAGTTTCAGTAGCCAGTGAGTCTAGTTTTACCTGATCGTTATGCACTGTAACTAGTATCCATGGTTTTTCAGTGCCTTGTGATAGGACCTTTTTCAGTTCTTCCCCATTGGTAATCTTACCCTGTAGAATACCCTTAACCAGGTTACGAGCATTCGTTACTTTTGCTGTGCTGTCTTTCTGTTCCATTGTCCATTGTGTTTATATTCGTCTGTATTTATGTTCGTCTATTGCTGTTCTTACGATACTATGCAGCAGTCTGAATAAATTGTGTTAACTGCTCATCCAATCCATTTAAGTAAACCTGTTCATTCACCCTCTTACTTAGTTCTACCTTTGGGTAAAACCATTGGATATAGCGGAAAAGTACTTTGCAACAGTGCAGGCATTCACTATCTGAAACGATATCCGTTTTTCGCTCTTTCTGCCATCTTTCGTACAGGCTTTCATGATCTGAAAAACTATGTTCAGGCTCTATTTCCTTGATTTGACGAATAGCTAACCAGGAATAAAAATTTACTGCATTCTCGGGCCACCGTCTTTCTGTAGGATCTTCACTTTTGACATAAATCAATCGTGCACCGGCCTTATTAAGCAGATAGTAATATTTGAGAAGTGCATTCCATCCATAGGTGTGAATCATTTGTGTCACATCTGTTAGTTGCGGGCGCTTCAGATACCATAGTAACCACTCTGCCTCCTGACTTGTAAATCGTTTGAGTGAGAAAGGGAACATAGCAGGACGTTTCCATTCTGCAGGCACATTCCCTTTCAGAATGCCTTGCAACTGCGCTTTAGCAGTCTGAGTATTGGCAGTTCGAACAGGTGAGTTATTAGATTTGTTGTTGCTGTTTTTCATTTTCTAGTAAGGTATTTAACTCGTTTATGATCTTGTTCACTTAAGGGGTAGCTTACCTTTTCTCCACGTTTTTTTAAGATAAAGTAAACAGATCTCTCAAGTTGTTCATTGGTAAATTGATGTGGTAGAAGGCCTTTTGTTTGCTCACACAAGGCAGAATATTCTATACATTCCTGTGTTGTCAGATGCTCAAAAACAACCAGTTTAGGCATTTTGAATTCTCCTTTCAGAATAGCCTTCAGTTTTTCTTTACTTGATAGCGGTTTGTTCATTGTCGTTTATAGTGTTTTCGTTTATAGAATTGTTAGTTGTAGAATTGTTATTGGTAGGATTTTCATAGGATTGATACATGCGTTTTTCCAGTTCATTAGCCAAGTCAAGCATCTGCTGTTCAGTCAGATTGTCAACCAGTTCTTTGATGGAGAAGAAGGCGCCCAGATGTTTCCCTATCTTTTCCAGTGCAGAGATCTTATCATAGAGCCTGAACTCTGTTTCAATGGTCTCTGTCTCCTCGTCTCCTTTCCTGAAAATGCGTTTCTTTGTTTTAACCGAACTGACTGCAGCGGCTTTCCTGCGTCTGATTTTGGATAAATCCTCTACTGTGTTCTCGTCCGTGATGTAATCCTGTATGTTGGAAAAGCCAATCTTGGCCAGTTCTGCAATCACTTTCTCTACGGTAATTCCTGTCTTCTTCTCCATTTGCTTCTGATGCTTTTTGATGTAATCCTGTATGCTTTGTTTTGCTAGTAGCCTGTAAGCGTTTGCATTGGCAACCTCTTTACTCTCAACTCCATACACATCCATATAGGACTGGGTCGCATTACCAGTAACCAGATACCGATTCACAAAGGCTAATTGCTTTACTGTCATTCTACATAGGTGTTATTGTACTCCCTGTTATTGAACCAATTCTCCAATCTCTTCCAGTCCGGTTCTTTCACGGGCTAACTGATAAACTCTTTGCATGTCTTCTTTCCAGGAGCCAATCAGAAAGGACAATTCAATAGCAGACAGGTACTTTTGATCTGCTGCTTTCTGGATATCTGCTTCAATGGTTGCTCGTATCTGCTCGTCAATAGAAAGAATGTCTACTAAAAACCACTGACTTACTGAATGTATCATGTCTGCTTTGGCCTTCTCGATCTGATCAAAGTTTCGCATGATAGCTGTCAGTGATAAAGACAGTGTATCGAGTGGGAACTTCTTATGCCATGCATTAGAGGTAAATTGCTCTACAATAATTTGATAGGGGTCCTTTCCTTCTGTTGTATTATCTAATCCATGGGTAACACATTGTTGAATGATCTGTAACCGTAGTAAATGTGCCTGGCTTTCCTGATAGGTTTCACTGTAGAGCACACGTACCTGATCTATCTGTTTGTTAGCTACATCTTGGTTGTTAGCTACAGCATTACTGCTTATATGTGTCAGGAGAGGATTAGAGGTAATGTGTTTGAGTATATTCAGATGAAAACTCAGTGTGGATAAAGCTTCTGTCTTTGTCATATAGCACGTATTGTATTTTATGTATCTTTGTTATGACACTCCTTGGTGAGTGTATTATTCAAACTGTGTTGAAAACCCCGTGTTCGATGGATGTGGGGTTTTCTTTATGGTAATTCCTCTTTACTTTTCTTGTTTACTCTTCCAATGGTACATCTGTTCTACCTACTTATTCCTGGTGAAAACAGCTTATAGTAACTCTTGTGATCTTTTAGTAGATAATAAGCTGATTTACATTACTTTCTCTCGTTTGCCGCCTTTATGCATGATAGTATCCCAGATCTTCTGCCTATCTTTATACTAAGTAATTGAAGTAGTTAAGTAGTAATGACAAAATATATTTGATGAAGAAAACCCATGGCTGTTTGTAGCTGTGGGCTTTCTTGTTTTCACTCCTTAGTTCAAAAATCCGAAAGTGACTGTCTTGATTTGCTGTACGAACTGTAACATCTGAGAGTATTCTTCCTTGTAATCCTGATCTGCGCTCAGTGATTCAAACAGTTCCCGTATCTGATAGCCTGTTTCAATCGCTTCTGTAAACAGATCTGCAATGCTCTCATTTCGGATATCCGTGTTTAGTTCTGCTTCTACCGTATCTGCCAGTGTCATAGGCTCCATGTCTCCTGCTTCATTCTCTCTGTAAAACTGTAAGGGTGCACCTTGTTTTGCCAGGAACTTGAAAGGGGAGAAAGCGGATTCATTGCGAACCATCAGCAGAAAGTCTGCATAGTCTTGTGCTCTACTGGTACCTAGTCCCTCACCCCGAACCTCACAGTTTTTGCCTTCTTCATGATAGTTGCCTCCAATGTATGCAGTAAGGGTATAGTGCAGTGTATAGGATTTGAGACTATCCCAGTCTTCTGTGTATCTGACAGAGCCGTCTTCATTGTAATCGTTGTCATCACCTCCATACTCTTCTATAGAAAGCATACGTTCCTGCGTGGCATAGGCCTTCCAATCTGCTTTGTACTGTTCAAAGTATTTAATCAGCTCTTTCTCTACTTCCAGTATAGCATTATGAAACTGTCTGAGACCATTGGAAAGGATAGCTAACTGATAGTGTCTTTCAAAGCGTGTATAGGCATCATAGATACTTTCTGTATCTACCTTTTCCCGATCAATGGATGCATTATGTACTTTCATTGAATAGTAAATCGGATCATGGGTAATCTCAATGATGGAAAGGCTATTCATGAAGGCGTTGAACAGTTTGGAAAGTGGAGTGTCGGATTTGATAGGCTTGAGTCGCATAGTATTATGTCTTTTATGTGAGTGACTGATTAGAATAATTAAACAAGTGTATTGAAGCCTGTATGCAGGCAGTGGCAGATACGTTTTCCTCTGGCATCTACATAGATCTGTTTGTCTGAGTCCTTATGTATGAGTCTGAGTAATCCCTGATTCAGATAGGTTAGAAAGATCAGGTTGTTGATGGCTAATTGTCGTGGGCTTTCGAGTATGGCTTTCATGCAGCATGAGTTAAGGGTGTAGGTACTATTTCTTCTATAGTCATAGGTAGATCCCAGTCAGCAGGATATCCGTGTTCATTGAGCACAATGTCAATCTGTTCTCCTGTAGATTTGATTATGAATCTTTCAACTCTACCTGTTTCTACCATAGGAACAACAGGCTTACTTTCTGCTTCAAAGGCTTCGATGTGTCCTGGATTGGTTAAACCTGTTGGCTCAATTCTGGGTATGCTTTGAAGTATTACAGGACTTTTGTCGGTTTTGTCGGTAGGTAGACCTACGCATTCTTTTAAAATTATCCCATGATTTCGGGCTAAAGCGAATAGGAAGTCTTCTGTAAAATTGTATCCATTCCGTTTGAGTGATTCATTGTATTGTTTGTCTGCCTCTGCTGGTTTGTACTTTGGGTGAAACTGTGAAAGAGCATGAAACCATTCTCTCCCGGATTCTCCCAGGGTAGCAGCCAGGGAAAATCCCAGATTCCTCCAGTCTTCGTACTTAGATGTCAGATCTACTCGTTTGTCTGCGATGAGTTCTAGTAACTGTATCAGACGATTAGAATTACTACTGATAGGTTTAGCGACATAGACAGGCTTATTTTCTTTCTTTACACCAAAGGGCTTTGCCTCCGGGTTAAATCTTCCTTCTTCATCCGGACAGACAAACCGGAAATCCGTAGGATTCTTACCCTTACTATCTCTTTTTACCTTCTGTCCTGCGGCTTTGTCTAATAATGAATACACAAATTCATGTGCCGCTGTCCATTGGGAAGTATAACTATCCAGATCCGTACAATCCAGATTGATCAAAAGCCATACACCATCTCCCCGGGTTGAAATACCAGCATATACCACAAAGTAGAGTTTTGCTAATTCATCCCGTACCTGAGAAGGGGTAAATCCATATTGGCTTAGTCCATCAATATCTATCTGTCCAAAACCTGAAAAGGATACCATTACTTTCTCGTCTGTACCATCTGCTTTAGGAGCCCAATCAATCTGTCCTGCTACGACCATACAGGTAGTGGACTTACGTTTCAATAGCTTCTGTTCCTCTTCTGTTTTGGCAGAACGTATCTTGTCCCGTTGAGCAAAATGTCTGGGCTCTCTACTGAGTACAGCTTTCATCAGAGGAGCTGTCGTAGGTAGCTTGGTTTCCGTATTGGGTAAGTATGTCACGTGTATTTCCAGGTTCATATTACTTATAGTTTGCTGTCCCAAAGTGTCCCGTCCCATTTTTGGGACAGGTGGGACATTATTGTTTTGTCCACCTTAGAATAGTTGATTTAGGAATACCCAACTCTTTGGCTATCTCTCTGATGGACTTACCCGCGTCCTTCATTGCCTGAGCTCTTTCTATATTTTCAGACTTTTGAGCAAATTGATTGTTCGCAATAGTGGCAGGCATTTGTTCTACCATCATTAGAGCATGATCTTTATAAAGTTCTGCAAGAGTAATAGCCGTATCAAAGTCTACATCAGAACAGATAAGATTTGAGTTTACCTCTACAGAGATTGTTTCATGGAAATGGCGAACGATGGTTAAAATCATGGCAATCCGAAAACAGATTAAACCCATCCGCTTTACACTACTTATTGCATCCGGAATATCTTCTTTGATCTCATCTAACCACTGAGTAAATCTGCTGTTTAATCGGGTCCACTGTGATTCTGTCAGTTCAAATCTGTGATCACAGATCCTTACTACTTCTGCAATTTTTAAAGCTTCTTCTTCTAAGAGCGTAAAGTGTTTGTTTAAATTGACACGACCTTTTGCAAAGGGACTTACATCTCTCCAGGATGCATCGATAGAGAAGGAGTAGAACATAAACCTTGAAAACAACCCATCTTCTACTGAATGGATAAGGCGACTTACCTGTGCAGGTGTACCAGACAGGCAGACAGACAAACGAGGTCTGTTAACCTCATTTTGAACCGGCTTAGGCCCATTGCCTTTTCTGGAAGAACTAACAGGTTCATGATGAAAAGCTTTTCTGAGCACATCGGAGAAGTTACCCCAATCCTGCATTAAAGAACTGGAAAGCGTATCTGCCTCAGATTCAAATAACACCCCGTTTCCTTCTGATTCATAGAGATTACGCAAGATCATTGCAGCACTTGTATTAGCAGGAAAGTATAGGATCTTATAAGGAGGTATTACAGGCTCAACAGAATAAGGATTATTTTTTTTGGTCTGATTGTATTCAGTGAGCATTGTACTATACATATCGAAAGCTGTGTCACTTTCTCCCTTTAAAAGCTTATGATAGCCATTACCCAGATATTTTGCCCAAACCATTGATCCTTTGCCACTGGCAGCTGGTGCTACAATAAAAGCATAGAGGTTGGCAAAAACATCAGTACCATCGTATTCTCCCGTTACGGTTGGAAAACAGCCAGATAAAACAGCAAGGGAGGCTGTTAAAAAGACATCTCTTTCTCTTTCGTTCGGGAATACGGCACAAGCTTTCGATAACAATAAAGGCAAATTATCATATATGGTATTCGGGACATTAGTGTCCCATTTGTCCCGTGTCCCATTTTCGGGACGGGACACTTTTGGGACAGTAGAACCATTTACGACCTTTTCTATCTCTTTGCGTCCAGTTTCTTCAGTGGTGAAGACATCGTCTATTCTAAACTCTGTCATGCAATACCTCCCTTCAGCATATACCAGTAATAGAGTTTATTATTTTCAAGAGCGGTGCATCTTCCCAGATAGGTAAATAGAGTGATAACCTCCTCAAAAGAATAGCCTTCCTGTTTTATGATTGCCTCTATTTCTATGTCTGCATAAGGCAAATCAGGAGTAAATAAAGTTTGCAGTTGATCACTTTGCATTGCCTGTCGCCTCCTGCCGGACCTGAGAAATAATAGTGGTGAGTTCGGTGGTGGTCACACCATACCGCTTAGAAAGCAGATTTAGACCATTGGTTGAGAACTCTAGGCCGAAGGGATTTGTACGTAGTGTTTTTCGGCAGAACTCTTTGAAAAGCTGTTGTTTTTGTGTAAGTTTGTTCATCTCTAGTCCCCGTTTTCGTTTAAAAGATCTTGACTCAACCGCTGTTTGTCCCAGCGGTTTTGTCGTTTATATTGCTTTGATTTTTGACTTAGTGAGGAAACAAGATTTATGCAACTAGCTTGGCACGCTTGTATTTAAAGGAAGGAGGTTGGTTTATGTCATCATTACGTCGTAATGTATCAATCACATCAGCCCATACATAAAAAACCCGTCTGCCTAAATATTTAGGCAGTAATAAACCCTTGCGGCAATATTCTCTTTCTGTCGCTTTGGAAATCTCTAATCGTTCTCTTAGCTCCTGTGCGGTGATTACTTGTTTGTCTGTTGCAGGATTGACAATAGGAGCAGAACTTTGACGTTCTAATTTCTCATTGATCTCACTGAGCATATTAAATATCAGTGAAAAAGGATCTTGGTAGGTCGTTTCCATTTGCTTATTAGTTTTCAGCAAAGGAAATGCACAAAAGATAGTGGTTTCAAGGGGGCAAGCATGAAACCACTATAAAACTACTATCTTTTTAATAAGTATTTTTTTGTTTTTAGCTGGTGTTGTCTGACCTTGTAGTACATCTAAAATAGTTTTCTTGGAAAAGGTATTATTATCAGCTAAAAAAGAATTAACAATCCAGTCAGCAGTAGCTTCTTTTGAGGAAGTTATATGCACAGCATCTTGAAATAACTGAAAGAAAATATAAGCAAGCTGATTAGCCTTTCCTTTAAAATTGATCTTCTGTCTAGTTTTTCCTCCTTTAAGAACTGCTATCAGATCCTCACACTGTGATTTGTCTATATATGAACTAAGCGTGTCATAAATCTTCTCAATTCCTGAATCTGTAAAGTAAACAGTTCTTTCTTGTTGACCCTCTAGTTTATTTTCTGTAGTTAGCGTCTGGAGTTCTTCATGATTCGTAAGTAGTTCATTATAGATTTCCCATTGAATAAATGGATGAAACTTTTGTTTCAGTATAATTGAAAGCTTTTTCTCTGCAGAGTTAAAATTATCATTGAATAAATCTGTATTGGCAGTATATATTAGAACAGGATTTTTAGTAGGAAGGCTATTCATAAAATGTAAAAACCCAAGTGCTTCCTCTGCTGATCTATACTCAGAACGAAGATCAATTTTGCTCTCAAGGTTGATTAGCCAATCTTTCAAAACTTCACGTCTTCTAAATTGAGGATAACGACTTAAGCGTGAGCGTATGTCATCTGAGAGATAATCATACTTTTGCTCATAAGAAGTATTTACAATTTCCGTTAACTCAGCTTTTGTAAATACTTTTAAGTTTACTGGCTTGTCCAGTATCGTTTCTATCCCACTACTATTAAAGTTAATTGACACTTTCGTTTCGCCTTTTTCTTCGCTCTTAATAATATATTCTTTTGAGTGATATAATAAAGCCCTCCACTGAAAGTCATTTAGTTCTTCTTCTAAGAAACATTCATAGAGGATTTGATCTACAGTTGCTTTATTGCCTTTCTTCTCAATAAATCGGAGCATTTTTTTCTTAAGAGCACTATAATTAAGAGCCATTTTCTAAGATACTTTTTTAAGGTTTATTTCTTTTCTATCAGATGCCATTTCCAACGCTTCACTTAATGCATCATCTCCAGTTCTCTCATACTTCATCAGGGTTTGTAAATTAGAATGTCCACTTAGCTTCATTACTGTAGTTGCAGGCACTCCTCTTTGTAACAATAAGGTAACCCCTGTTCTTCTTGCCATATGGCTTGAGATGAACTCATGCTTAGGCTTTTCAATTTCTACCAGTTTCTTTCCCGAATATCTTTTTAGAATCACCGGATCATTTATCTCTAATTGTTTACCTAACTCTTTCAGGTGTTCATTAAACCTCTGTTGTGAAATAATAGGTAATACATAATCATACTTTTTTAACACATCCAGTGCAGGTGCACAAAAGCCAGTAAACGGGACCCGAATGCGCTTTTTAGTTTTTACAGAGGTAAATTCCCAATAAACATTTCCTTTCATGTCCTTTTGGATATCCCGTTTATCAAAAGCTTCCAGGTCACTCCATCTCTGGAGGGTACAGATAGCAAACACAAACAGATCACGGGTTCTGTCTAAGGCCAGGCGACTTGATAAATCAGCCTTCTTTAACAGCTCTACCTCATATTCGGTTAAAACTACAATCTCATGTTTGGCAGCCTGACTGGATTTGAATTTTTCGTAATCAGTAGTATTGTGATAACCACGTTCATGAGCCCAACGCATAAAGGCTTTTATATTACGTATCCGCTTATGAATAGAATCATTAAGTAATCCTTTGGAAGCCTTGGCGTTTGCATTGTCATTCTCACGAGTCTGAAGATACTTTACATATTCATCCAAGAAAGTGAGATTGATCTTCTTAAAGGTTAATGTAATGGCTTTCTTTTCAGCATAAGCCGTTAGATCATTGAGTACTTGTCTGTATACCTTCACAGAAGCAGGAGCCGTGTAAAGAGATTTAGCCTCAATATATTCCTCATACCGTACTATGAATTCAGACTGGGTTTGTCCTACTGTCATATTTAGCGTTCGTTGCAGGTGCCGCTTTATTGTCTCAGGAGCTGGTATTACTCCCTCTCTGGACTGGTCCTGATAGAAATCCTCAATAATATTCTTTACCCGTTTTAAACGCTGGTAATTATCATTATGTACATAGCTTGGATTGAGTTGCTTTTTCTTCCATATCTTTTTAAATTCAGCAGGCACAACACTAATCCCGGAAGAACAACGTAGCCTGTAACTCTCATAGGAGTAATCAAGCATAACAATAGACTCAGAAGCAGAAGGGTACTTAAGACGAAAAATAACTGTAGGCATTCGTTGCTTTTTCTATAAATAAACACTTAAATTCGTCACCTAATGGGTGACAGTATAGGTGACGAATTTAACGATTTTATCCGAACTTACCTAAAACTTATTGAACCAAAAAAGCCATTTTCACATGTTTTGAGGCATTTTTAGTCAGATCTAATTTCAGTAAAGGAATGTCTGTCGAGAACCTTACATTCCACTACATTTTTCGTATTATTAACTTTTCAACCATCCAATCTTACATAGGGAGGAAGTAATATTGTCTTTTCTTTTTTACCTGTCTGAATTTTGTCAAGCCTTACAAACTATTTTGCTACTATTATCAATAAGTAAGTGGCATTAAGAGATCTTTCCACTCATATATTTCATAATATTCCATTCTCTTGTATTGATTCTTGGTCACCAGCAAAGCATCTGTTTCAGATCCAAGCTTGTGACGGCTATACCAGAATGGAAGAGTATCGCCAAACATAACAGTAAGAGAATCGCCAATGGCCAGCTTTTCTGCGTTTATAAGCATCTAGGGACGTTCGATAATATATAACATAAGTACCTTATACGAACATGATATCAACGAAAAACCATAGAAGAAACAGCAGGACAAATAAACGACGATTGACAGGCATAAATAAAAAATTAGTTATGCTAGAGAAATTTAGCAAAATTATACTTCCATAGCAGGTAATTCCATCCAGCGTATCACTATACTAGAGATCCATAGTTATCAAACGTTTTGTAACAACTAACCTGGATAAATTTGAAACACATAAAAATGAAGTATTCCTGTATGAACTATCAGTGTGCAGGTACAGTATTGCCCTCTTGCTGAGCAATAAACTGCTTAATTTCTACCAGTTCTTTTTTAGATACTACATATGTCTCAGCCCAGCGATCATGCCACCCATAACTATTTGTGCCTGAACAGGAAAGAGTCTCAAACGGAACTAGTCGAATAAAAGATCTTAACAAGATTTGTCTTATAGTAGGCCGATTGCCATATTCGTCAATCACAATGGCCTGTGTTAAAAACTTTCCGGGAGTCTGCTGCCAGTAGTACTCAAAAAAAGTATAATAAGTTGGATAGAGAAGTAGTGTTATAATAAGACTAATAAAGCCAACAGTTAAATTGATAGGAATCATATCATCTGTAAGAGCCATAATTAACTCAAAAACAAAAGCCAGAAAATAACAGAGTATGTTATAGGCAATTATATCAATAATAAAATGGGTAATCCGAAGTCCTGCTGTAATTGTAGTAACTGTTCTATATCCTATATACTCCTCTGTATCCCGATATCTGTTACCATATTCGTCTTTAAAATATACAGTACGCCAACGTACTTCTTCTAATTCTGTAATTTTCTTCATTTTCTCCGTTTTAAACGCCAATAGTAAGATGCCTATATGAAAGGAAAGGTCTTGGATTGTTTTGCCAGGTATCCTGTTACTTTTCTTCTGATAAAAGCCTGGTAAAACATTTGTGTGCAATCTTACAGTATATATTGCAAAGACGTCAAAGGTAACTATTTCATTATCTTTATGAATAATAAAGAGGATACTATCTCAAAGTGAGCGTTAGTATAGGTATTATAAAGTACTAATGAATTAACAAGCTTTTATAGAGAAACTAAAAATTTAGAGTTTATTCTGTAGTTGTTCATTAACTGCACAGATTATTGCGTATTTTCTGAAGAGACAAAAAATAAAGGCAGTCGTTAAACTGCCTTCGTTTCTTCTATTTACTTTTGTTCAACTTTAAAATAATAGTACTTCTCCAGCTTTCCTTCTACCATCTGGTAGTGTGGTAGCGGACTACCCTCAACTAGTTTCCAGCCTTCATTAATCCAGAATTTTAATCTCTCAATGTATTCAGCTAAGGTTGATACATATACACGGTGTTCTTTAACTTTGTTGCTCATATTTATTCTCCTTTCTCCACGAATATATTAACGCATTTGTAACGATTTTTTCTACAGATAAGTTCAAAAAACCACTCTATTCTATTGTAACATAAGTCCTTACCTAATATTTTGTAGAAATATGTATATCTATAAAACGCGGACTAGCCTATTTTCTGTGTATCGTGAAGTTAATATCCAGTTCTTTCAACAATTGCATAACGGATCCCATAACATCCCCATCTGAATGAAAATCGATTTTAGTCTTTCCAATCATCACAGATTTTTCTTTCTTATTTAGAATAATGTTCTCTTGTTTATTAATAGGACAAAGCTTTCTGAATTCTGAACTTTTGGAATTATAAAGTTCTCTATATTTCTGATCAATCAATTCCCATAATTCCACCGCTTCTTTATTCTCAGCAATCTTTAGTAAATCCAGAAGCAGCCAGTTCATAGAGGAATAATCCTCAATCTTGCCTGAATTGGCAATCTGAATACCAAAGTCAAGTATTCGCAGAGAATGAAATACGGATTTTATAGCCAGCCATTTATTGTAGTCTCCCTGCACAATCAGTTTCTTTTTCCCCTTGACAAAGGAGTTGGAGGCTATTGTCGAAATACTGCGTCTCAAAGCCTCTTTATTCAATTCGAAATCTAAAGTAGCACTTGCCTTCAGAATGTATTTTGGATTAAGATAAAAACATTCCAATGCCTGTATATCACAATTAGAAAGCAATAATTGGAAGTTAGTAAGGGTAATGAAATGTACACAGACCAAATCTTTGTCATATAATGTGCCATATTCAGGTAATTGGTGACATATAGCAATATAATCCATATCGCTAGTTGGCTGTCGGGTACCATAGACAAACGAACCAAAGTGGTACAGGTTTAAGATATTCGGGTCTTCAACAAGTTGTTCAATGATAGTTTTCATGTAAGTTGTTTTAGCTATGCTATCGTTAGTGGCATCTACTTGAATTTACATCTGCAAAATTGAAAAAAAATGCTACTATGTATTAATTAAAACTATGATGTCCTTTGTAATTTAGAGATATATAAACTACTATATAACCCAAAATAATAGCATTACCTTCATACCAGCAATCAGAGTTATATGTTCAAACTATTGATCAAATTGTTTTGTGTGTTCTTGTTTATAATCAGTGGAATTTTGTTCTTTTTTTATCTGAAAACGTATAATCTCCCCTATAATTCAGAAGGAAGATATTTTGATCCGGAACACGATGTGGTTCATCACGAACAGGTTGTTATTCCTTATCTGGTTATTTCCATATTCCTGTTTATAGTATCTGTGGTTTTATTCATTTTTCAGGCGAAGTTGGATAAGAAATAACTCCTTTAAGAAATACATGAGTCATTCCAGATTTTGAGTAAAAAATGCCGTTAAGGAAATAATAAAGAATGCTACAAAGAGAGAAAAGACAACTTAAATAGCGAATGGCAGTGTAGGTGCGCTGGCAATCTTTTCTGCGCGAGGTTGGCCTTTGGCCTGCGGGGGGAAGGATCGGAGAAAAGTGCCCTTTTTTGCTTCGTTTTTTGGGCAAGCAAAAAATGAAGAGGTTAGTGGAAGAGTCAAGAAAGTGACAATAGACAAATGATGAGAGATTAATTCTTAAAATAAACCCAAGCCAATACTTATAAAAGGAATAGACTTGGGTTTTACTCTCATCCAAAATTCGGCATGACTCATGTATTTAAAGCATGCACATCCTTCTATTAACTGAAATCAGTGGAAAGAGTAATTTCCTTGTTGGCTTCAATGCAGTCCAAATACGTTTACATCAAACTGTGCCTGAACTTCTTTATTGGACGACTCTTCGATACCAGCAATTAAACCATATCCGGCATTATTCACTAAAAAGTCGATGGATTTGAAATGTGAAATAGCCGCGTCAACTGCCTTGCCTACACTTTCCTCATTAACCAGATCCATCTGTAAGAGCAGAAACTGGTCAGAAGAATTACCAACGGCTTGTTTGAGGGTTTCCAGATTGCGTGCAGTAGCAGCTACATTATAGCCGTTAGCAAGTAGTTGTTTTACTAATACAAGGCCTATTCCCTGAGAGGCGCCTGTGATAAACCATGTTTTTGTTTGTTGTTCCATTGTTGTCAGATTTTATGACACAAAGGAACACACAATAGCCTGGTTAGCCCTTACGCAAATCACAGGGATATTTGTGAGTTTCAAATACTCACCGTAAAACCATCATATTCTCCCGAAATTTAGAGGGCGATGCACCTTCTTCCTTGCTAAAAAAGGTGGTAAAGGCAGCCTGTTCAGAAAAGCCCAGTACATAACTGATAGTCCGGATATCCCAGTCTGTCTGGGTCAGTAATACCTTCGCTTCGTAGAGTAACCGATCCTGAATATGTTCCCGTAGTGTTTTCCCTGTCTGGTTTTTCACCAACGCATTCAGGTAATTGGGATGAACATGTAGCTGATCCGCAAACTCTGCAACTGTTTTGATTTTCACCACCGTATCAGGTCTGGTTATCTGAAAGGTGGACTCAAGCAGGTACAGAAATCCATGTATGTAACGATAGCTTTCAGGTACTTTTACATCTGCCAGATTTTTACCTACTCGCTGTGCTTCCAGCAGGATTAGTTGCAAGTGAAGAAATATAGCCTGCTTCTTATCGTCGTTATGCCCTTCATCCTCCTCAAGTATTGCTTTAAAATACTGATTGATTTTTACAAACTGAGCCTCTGTTAACTGAACAACTGCCTGAGAAGGTTTAAAATAGGGATAGTGTCTGAACAGGTGAACCAAATGGGCAGCCTGATCAAAGTAGTGTGGGTGAATCAAACAGAAATGTCCTTCTGTTTCCAGCGAAGTTGTTTGTCAGGACATGATTTCATCCGGATGCAAAAAAGCTATGTCTCCCGGACTAAGAAAATACTGATGTAGTCCTACAGTTAGTATACCTATACCAGAAGTAATATGAAAGATCTTGTAAAACTGCCTGCGATTAGGAGAAATATAATCCTGCACCGGATATTTTACAATGAAATAGTTTGCATCATAGGGATACTACTCTACATTCAGAAAAGGCACCTTAAAGTTAACCTGTTCAAAGTCTTCTATTTCTAACCGTGGAATCGTTACTTTCTCCATATACCCAATTTAGAACTTATTCATAATGTATTGTTCAGTATGCAACAACTTTACCTGTTATAAATACCAGCATTTATAACAGGTAATACCTTATTCGCCTTTCATCTGTCGCTTAAAAAACTCCCAGGCTTCTGTATGTATATCAATATCATTGGGATAGTCATGCTTCCCTCCTATTACCTTCAGCAATACAACTTCCGGTTTTCCTTTTTCTTTATACGTATATCGCTCTATTGTTCTGCCATCATTCGGATCTGTATTGGGAACATCTTCTTTTACAGGATCACCTTTATACCCTGCCAACTCAGACCAGTAATGAAACGTGCGGTCTGTAGAACGGACAAAACCCATATTAAACCCAATCTTTACTTCTCCCCCATTGTATGGGTTAATATTGTCATTGGTGCCATTGACTATCATGACAGGAAGAGGCTTTCCAACAGGTGTACAGTCAATATTGTTGGTATCTGGTAAGTTGGCAATCAAAGCAGTAATGGCTCTGAACGATTCAGGCATGGTAAGTCCCAGCTTATAAGCCATGTGTCCACCTCCTGAAGTGCCTACAGCAAATACATACCGTTTGTTGACATGGTACTTTTTAACAAAGTAGTTGATCACTGACTGAAAAAACGCCTGTTCGTTGATATTTTCCTGATTGGCAGGAACAGGAGCAGCCTTACGGCATTCGTTCCAGAACTTTTTATAACCATCCGGATATACAGCTATTGCATTTTCTGCATTGGTCTTTTGCTCCATCTTTACAGCCCCCTTCATCATATCCTTGCCATTTCCACCAGAGCCATGCATCACAAAGATAAGAGAAGGGTTTTTGAGCTTTTGTGTAGGTTTATGGAAATGAAATACCCGGTAATGCCCTTCTATCTCTACTGAATCGGAAATAATCTGTTGTGCCTGAGAGATTGTATCTCCTAATAATAAAATTACCAGAATGACAAATGACCAGAATCTTCTGGTATATAAAGACTTTAAGAGGACACGTAATCTTCTGTCAGTAGTTGAAAAGGATTGTATTTTCATTCGATGATCTTTTAAAAACTGGTTTGACGATTTGAAAGATCAAGTTAGTAATTTTTATTGCGTGTTGGCAAATCAATCTTGTGTTTCCATAAGTCAGTACATATAATAAGGTTGATAATAATCAAAAAGGGAACATCAGTTAAAATTTTCCCGAAACTCTAGTGGAGACTGATTGGTCTTACTTTTAAACAACTTACTGAACGATTGTGGATGCTCAAAGCCTAAGGCATAGGCAATCTCACTGACAGACAAACGAGTAGTGGATAGCTTCTCTTTTGCTTTTTCAATCAGTTTTTCATGGATATGTTGCTGGGTACTCAATCCGGTAAGTGCTTTTAACAATCCTCCAAGATAGGTTGGAGATAAGTTTAATGCATCGGCTACCTCCTGCACCGTTGGCAAGCCTGTTTGTATCCGGCTGTCATCAGTAAAGTATTCATCAAGCAGTTGTTCCAGCTTATCCAGAATCTGGTGATGCGCCTTCTTACGGGTGATAAACTGCCGGTTATAGAATCGCTCTGAATAGTTAAGCAGCAATTCTATTTGCGAGATAATAATGTTCTGGCTAAACCTGTCAATGTTGGCGTCATATTCACGTTCCATATCCTGAAGAATAAGCTTAACCATTTGCTCTTCTCTTTCGGAAAGGAAAAGTGCTTCACTTACAGCATAGTCAAAGAACTCATACTTTTTGATCCCTTTAGCCAGATTCGTATTCCAGAGAAAATCGGGATGGATAAATAATGTCCATCCCGTATGTTTGATTGGTTCGTCACCAACTTCCATTCCTATTACCTGACCAGGTGCGGTAAAGAACATAACACCTTCATCAAAATCGTATTGCTGTTGACCATATTTGTACTTAATGTTTAGACCTCGTTTGATAGAGATAGAATAAAAATCAAGTACAACAGTCCCTTGTGTCTGTGCTTCTGTCTTTTCAATAGTTTCCAGATTTATCACACTGATCAGCGGATGCAGTGGCTTAGGCAGACCACGAAGGGCATGAAGTTCGGATATGGTTTTTATCCGGATAGGTGTTGTCTCCTGCATACTACAAGTTTACTGGTTTTTAGCGAATGCGACTGCAAAATCCTTGGCAAAGTCTGTCAGCTTTACCTTTCCCAGCTTAGGTCTGTGTTTAAAGTAATCTTCATATAATGAACCATCCCGTCGCCCTACATTCATTTCTACATATCCTTTTGCCGTTTCCAAACTCATACCTGCTGCCAGTAAACCCTGTAACATTTGTTCATCACTAATTTCTATCCACTGAAGATCAGGCTTTCCAATGGCATTCCCTAAAATCTTTGCCAACTCATTGGGTGAAACTTCGTCGCTGGCAATATAGCGAATAGATCTTCCCTCAAATGGACTTTCCATTTCTTCAGCTATCACAGCTGCAATGTCAGCAGGTTCCACCCAAGGTTCTTTTACGCCTCCACCCCAGTTCGCGAAAATAGCTCCATCTTTCTGAATCATTGAAATGAATGGATAGATAGTATAGTAAAAGCCTACAGGACGCATACACTTAATAGAAATATCATCGGGCAACTCCCTCAGGATGTTCTCTACATTGTAATGAAAGCGAAGCAGACCTGCTCCCTTGTCTGCACCGATACTGCTTAGATGCACAATCTTTTTAACACCAGCACGTTCAATAGCCTGCTTATAATTGTAGCCAATCTGTGTAATGGCGTCAATAATGTTAAGATTTTGGTCAAAGAAGGCAACAGAGCCTGTTCCCAATGTTTCCATAAGATATACAATATCTGCTCCAGTAAAAGTCCTTGTCAAGAAATCAGCATCTTCCATTGTACCTATGGCGGCTGTTGCACCTAATTCTTCAATGGCTTTTTGCCGTTCCGGGCTACTGCTGATTACAGTTACCTGATGTCCTTTTTTAACTAATTCGGTTGTGAGTGGTTTGCCAATGTGGCCAATTGAGCCTGTTAGTACAATTTTCATCTGTTTAAATTTTAGGGTAAATCATAGTATGAAATAGTAATAGCAAACTTATAGCGAAACAAAACCACGGACGTAGCCGAATTAACTGTTGTCGTAGCCAATAATCAGGTTAGAAGCAGAAAAAGACATTTTCCAGATACACATCCTGTAATTTCTTTTCCTTCCGAAAGAATCATCCCTCTTCCTGTCTTTCTGAAAGGATCTCTTGACAAATAGAGTTGCGTTTATATTATGAGAGAAAAATACAATCAAAAGTAAGGGCCATCGGTCTTGCCACATCTGTCCCTCCATGGCGGAGAGATTCTTTCAGCAGGATAGAAAAGAAATAAAATACTCTATCTGGTAAAGTGCAGGAAAGTCCAAGCAGTTTGGCTACTATAGGCGCAATATCCTCCATACCCATATCAGACACAACTGTTCCATTAGTAAACCAACACCATAGCCAATAAAGCTTGTACTAATCTGCTAAATACAGAAGTGTTTCATATTTGGTTTGACTGGTAAAGGTAAGTTGCAATACAAGTAAATACAACGTATTATGGAAGCGGTAAAAATCTATATTGCACCAGAATTCACACATTTTTTTGTGTAAACAAACTATTAACAGTAAATTTTAAGCATTTATCCTTCTATCTACTTGTAGCAATCTTTTCAATGAACTTTTTTAAAAAATTATTTAGCTCCTCAGAACCAAGCATTAACTCTTTAAAAATAGATACAACAGAGTGGGTTGAAGAAGAAAAAACGGATAAAGAGTATAAGTGGGAAAGGAAAGATTATCCGGCGATACTGAGTATAAATTTCTTTAGCATTCCACCAGACCTCCCTTGTCATCCAGATCATATAGATAATCTTAGAAACTTATATCGTACTATAGCTCAACCGGATGGAGGTATTATAGAAGTAACGAATATCCTGATTGCGGGAATACCTAGTGTTAAAACCATCTTTAAATTTCCAATGCAACCTACAGGTATGGCCTATATAGGATCTATTACAATTCCTTTTAAGAACTACAGTTATGTAGTGAAAATTCAGTCTTGGGAACAGGGAACCACAGGAGTACGGGATGCTACTATTGCCAATAAAATGTTAAGTGAAGGAACCATCGAATTAGGCGAAAATGGGATTACAGGATGGTTCAAAGATCCATATGACTCAGAGATAAGAGAAGGCATACAAATGAATCTATCAGAAAGTGAAGAATATGATTCTATGTTTCCTCAGCACCCCTTAACGTTTGTCAGAACAGGTTTAAAGAAGATAGAGCGAAGTATCTGTATTGAAAAAGAACTACTTCAAACTGAAAGATTTCAGTAGTTACATCATTACAAAAATATAGGAAGGGTCTGGGCATTTGTTCAGATCCGTTGTAACTAAAGTGCTTACTGTTTTTGAAATACTAATTTTGTCCAGAATACATTTTCTTTGTTTTTCATAAGACTTGGCTGATTTTCCAAAATCAATACTGGTTTTAACCCCAACTGGCTGGCATGTTGAATGGTTCGTTTTGGATTGATCGGAAAGACATGTGTTCCTGCACCTGAGGGTCCGTGTCGAAGTGTAAGAGCAAAAATTCCATTGTGAATTAGTAGCTGGGCGACTCGTTGCATGGAACGGGATTGCTCCTCCTCATTTAGGTGGTGCCATACTCCTGAAGCCAGAATAAAATCAAACAAACCCAATTGATCATCAAGCAAGCTAAGCGCAGGTAAGGAATCATCCACCCATTTTATATTTTTAGAATCGAATAACTTCTCTCCTACCAGACGAAGTTCATGAGTAGGTTCAACAGCAACAACCGAATGTCCCATTTGGGCTAATACAAACGCATCCCTCCCAATACCTGCTCCTATGTCCAGTATGCGACTTGCATTTGAGGGAATATAAGGTAAAAAATCCTGATGGAGCTCTGTAAAGTCTATAGCTAGGGTTGCGTCTATAAATTTGGGGATAACGGTAGCATAACCTGTTGTTCCAAGTGTACAATTTTCCTTCATATCGAGGTTTAGAGATTGCTGATGACTATTATTGTTACAGACTATAAAGGACTTGAGTATATTATAGTATAGAAGCTATTGATATAGCTTACTCTCTAACCCAAATTAATTCAATGAAAAATCTATTTTCAGCTTTTTTACTACTGTTAATTTCTTGCAGTACTAATACACCAAAAACACCAAGCCAAGAGTTAACAATAAGCGCGAATGAGTTTTCAGGTAGTTGGAGCCTATGTAAATCAGGAAATGATACAATAGAGACCTGTTACAATGTTTGTTCCAAATTTGTCTTTACTACTAATTATACAGGTAAATTTATCCCCCCATCCAACATTCCTATCAATTTTCAATACAAAATAAAAAATAACACAATAATCTTTAATGTGAAAGATTCAGAGAATGAGAGTTTCTTTTTTAAGGAGCATGTTTTTCATTACGGAAAAACTTTAAGACATGGCATAGAGTATATGGGACTTACTCCAGTAAAACGTAACTTTACCTATTATTTAGCTAAATCAGCCGAGAAATAGACAAATCAGAAAAGCTCTTTCATAGTCTATGATAGCCGAACAGGAGTTAAATGAAGTTATAAGGTGAGAACAACATTCATGGCTCACAACAAATCCTCTCAATAGTTTCTTCTACTTTCTCTCTTAATTCACATGGAACAGGAAAAGAGACAAAATAAACCTTGTTTCCATGCAGGTACCAGCTCCAATCAAAAAAGGCAGAATATCCATACGGGAGATTCACTTTATCTATCTGTTGCATATCTTTAAAAAGCGACTTAGCGGCTTTTTCATCCTTTAAAGTTACTGTCAATGTAGGTTCGAACCAGTAAGATCTACTTTGTATCTACCTTAAGTTGGAAAAGGTCATGAACAGAGGAAACAGGTCGTTGGTGAAAACACCAACGACGGGAAACTTTTATTCTTAAAATCCTCAAGATTGGAAACAAATCTAAATCTGGCAGCCTGTCATTTACTGGAGCAATCACTCTTTATACATATTTTACTTCTTAGCTTCTGCTGTGTTCTTGTAGTCTGCTACTGCGGCTCCAAGGTCATATACAGGTACTGTAGGTAGCAGCTTTTTAAGCATACTACTTGCGGTAGCAGAACGATAGCCAGAGGCACAGTTTACCAGAATAGGTTTGTCTGTAGGAATCTCTGACATGCGTTTGTCTAGTTCCTGCAGAGGAATGTTAATACTGTTTTTGAAAACCGGTTCCTGTTTTACCTCTTTTGTTGTTCGTACATCCAGATACGTATACTTATTTTCTTCTGGTTTGAATGAGTTTCTATCAAGGGCAGCAAACTGATTTCCGTTTTTGGCATCATAGACAAAGGCACCTTTTATCTTAGATTCATATCCGATAGAAGCAGCCTTTTGTATAACACCCTTTAAGCTCTCCTCATCCGCACCAATCAAATAAAATTGTGTATCAGGAGATACCAGACTTCCTAGCCAGGTAGCGAAGCTTCCACCATTTTGAATGTTAACGGCATCAGTAATATACGAAGCTTTAAAAGCGTCTGCCGGACGGGAATCTATGATCAGAGCCTGTGCCTCTGGCTGATAATTTTTGGGTAAGCGGTTGATTTTGGCCAGGCTTGCAGCTAGTTCAGGAACTCCCTGAATGTTTAACCCTACTGAATAAGGAAAATATTTAGGGATAAATGGTTGATCCTGCAAGAGCAAGCTTACAAATTCAGCTTTTGTTCTTTTCTCAAAAGCATAATTATGCTGTCGTTCATACCCTATGGTTGAGTCGGCCGCTTTACGAATAGACTTTCCACACAAAGAACCCGCACCATGAGCAGGATATAAAATCACCTCATCACTCAGTTTGGCAAACTTCTCATGAATGGTGTCATACATCATCTCTGCTAGCTTTTGGCGCTGGGAGTCTACATTCTTAGAGAAATCCCGAAGATCCGGACGCCCAACATCACCAATGAGCAGGGAGTCGCCTGAAAATACGGCAATGTCTTTGCCTTTTTCAGCCAGCACTACAGCTATATGATCAGGTGCATGGCCAGGTGTATACAACGATCGTAAATTTACCTTATCGGAAAGCTTAATGATTGCACCCTCATCAAACGCAGTTCCCGGATAACCAGGTTTGGTCAGACTACTTGCATAGATGGGTACATTTAATTTCTTGTGCATCTCCAGGTGTGCACTGGCAAAATCAGCATGAGGATGAGTCTCAATGATGCCTATGATTTTAGCATTATGCTGTTTGGCATAGTCGTAATAGATTTGCGGATCTCTTTTAGGATCTATGACAATTATTTTTTTGTCGGCCATCATAGCATATGAAAAATGCGCCAATCCTTTATCTTCAAATTGCTCAATCGTATAATTGGCTGAAAAAACGACAGTTTTACTGAATAACAAATCTGGTTTCATCAAAGATAGTGCTCCAAAGCCGGATAGATTAGAGATAAATTTTCTTCTTTCCATCTTTTCTACAAATTACAATTGTATAAGTTTATGTTTCATGAATGCCTGTTTGTACAATCAGAGCTAGGCAATGGCCCAGTTGATCGTTATTGTTCTCACTGATATGTCTATTATCTTACCTCTTTCCAATTTATCAGTTAAAGAGTAGGAATGCAAAGATAGATAATTCTTTTACCCATTTTGATGATATATAGTATAACTGGTCTATTCAAGATGTATCCGATAATATGGAAAAGTTCGGGTAGTTGATCAAATTTATAACATACGCATCAATATGCCTGCCAGTTCTTTGGGTGTAGCAACCATATCCGGATGGTCGTGAGAAATTATAGACTTGGGCATGCTCTGAAACTGGGCTGTTTCCGGATTCTGCACCAGTACAATACCACCTTGTTGCTCAATAGCTCTGGCACCAGTGAGTCCATCGTTGCCCATACCTGACAATACAATACCAATCACACGCCGCTGAAAAGCCTGTGCAAGAGCTGTAAACCCCAGGTCAATCATGTGATTGATTTTTTGTTCGGGTAAGCGTGGTCTAAGTAAAAAAGCTTCAGCCTGAAAGTCCAACTGTTTACCAGGAGGCAATAGATAAGCACATTCAGGCTGAGGGATAACATGGTCTGTAATCCAGCTTATTTGCAGTTTTGTGTAACGTTTGAGCACCTTGTCCAGCTGACTTTCATTTTGTGCAGACAGATGTGGAATAATAATAAAGGAAGCACCTGTAGGATTCGGCAAATTCGCCAAAAACGTTTGTAGAGCCTCAATCCCTCCTGCTGAAAAACCTATTCCAACAACTGGGTAGGATGTAGTCTTATTCATACGTTTCCTCATTTAATCTCACTAGATATCCACTATAAAATCGTGCCTGTTATAGAGGAAGTTAAAGAAGAAATAAATGATCTATGACTACACTATAATCCAAATGATAGTATATCCTCTATCTTATCTCTGGCTTATATCTTTTTGATCAGAAATCTTTACTTTATTACATAAACTCTACTATATACTACTATATATATGTGTTACATTCCATAATAAATCGCAGATTTAGGTTACATTTGGTTAAAACGATTGTAATAGGTTCTATACACTACTATTAACAAACAGACATATTAAAACTGCTATGAAAAAAAACACACTTGTCTATTGGATTTTTGCACTGACACTCATTGTAACCGTTCTGGTAGGTTGCAAAAAAGAGGAAGAGGTGAAACCTTCATCCGAACAAAACTTTGCTTCTGCCCAGTCAACAATAGATATACTAGCTGAACTGGAAGTAATTAGTAACATGGCCTCAGGCTTTGGAGATTCAGACCCATCAAGTGGTAAAATCAATAAAACTACTGCTTCTGCCAGACTAAATAGAATGATGGAAGAAGAATGTGGCACTTTCACTTACACAAAGAATGAAGCGGGACAAAGGATTTATACATTCGACTACGGAACAGGTGTAGTATGTGATAGTGTGAGTTTTAAGGGAAAGATAACATTTGTGGTAACTACTATTGAGAATGGTTTTGAGGTTGCAGTTCCGGATTTTAATGGCTATACAGAAAATGGCAGAACATACACTGGAAGTTATGTACTTACCATAACCCGTATCGATTCCAGCAGACAGCAAGTGGCAAAATACAACAATGCTTCGGTGACGTATGAAGATGGTTCGCAAATAAAATGGAGCAGCACCCATACATGGTCTTATAAGCTGGATGTGAAAGAAAATTTACCCAATGGCGGAACTAGCTACTCTCCTTCTGTTACATCCACAACAGGCGAGATTTCAGGAATAAATAAAAAGGGTACAGCCTTTACTGCTACAATCGAAGATCCCATACTCACTACCAAATCATGCAATTATCATAAGGTATCTGGTAACTACCTGATAGAGACAGAGGGATACTCAAACGCTGTTTTAGATTATGGCGATGGTACCTGTGATGATAAGGCAACACTAACTATTGATGGGGTGACTAAAACGATTACTATTAAGTAACAAAGAAAAGCTATCTGATCAAGCCACTGAAATCTAATCTCAGTGGCTTTTGTTTTGCTTCTAAAAGCCTCAGATCAGCTCTCTGATAAAGACTGCTGGACTTTATCAGCTCAAATCTTACATACCGGTTTCTTAGCTGAATTAAGCAAAGTAACATCTACTAGCTCTAACGACCTAACCATATCTTTTACAGTTTCTTTGTATTTCTTAAAATGGGCAGTTTCTATGTGGGCTTTGTAGGCAGCTGTATCAACATAGATTTCAAGGATGGTTATATTTGAGGGGTTGCTTTTATCAGCCACAGCATAATAGATCAGAACTCTCGGTTTAAAACGGATAGCTGTATTCATTTGCACATTTAAAGCAGTGGCATATTTTTTCAATTGCACAGGTTCGACTTTGATCTTAGCCAGTCTAACCATTTGCTTTTTTCCTGGGCAGTAGCCACTTTGCCAAAAGTAAATACTATCACAAACAGTATACTTGATACCTTCAGCACTTTATACGGACGGAATCAAGCTTTATAATTTAAAGTAAACCCTAGTCGTAAAGCACTCATTAACAACTAAATACGCAAATGCTTACCAAACTAAAAAAGGAATAGCCCTTGCATAATGAATCTCCCCAACAACAGTCAGTGGAGCAGAATTAGAAGAGCATTCCTGAAGCCATAACAATTATCATCAACAGTACATTTCCTTGAGTACCTGTACAGAAAAGACGTCAATAAGTTTAGCCAATTGTCGGGTTATCTGTTCCAGCTTTTCCGGATCACCCTCTGTAGTAAGTATCATTTCCCAATAGTCGGGATTAGAATCATAAGAATTGGTACTCATTGACTCAATAGTATACCCCCGGCGTTCCAGTACAAGAGCGACCCGGATAAGGATACCTGGTTTTCTAGTATAAATCAGAGAAAAAGTATGTTGCGTTTCCATGCGAATAGTTTGGGTTAAAAAATGATATAGAAAATCAGCATTTGACTATGTACTTCCCTCCGGCATTCGTAAGGGACCAGTAGGTGATTCTATAATCATTTCATGAATAGACTGACCTGCAGGAATCATAGGGAATACATTATCCTCTTTGACCACTTCGGTGTGAATCAGACAAGGACCAGACTGGTAGGCAAGGGCCTCAGCCAGGGTTTGTTCCAGCTCTCCTTCTTTTGTAATGCGAAAGGCTTTTACCCCATAAGCCTGAGCTAGCATACAAAAATCAGGATTTCCTTCCAGGTCAGTGCCACTGTAGCGTCCATCAAGGAAAAATTCCTGCCATTGTCGCACCATTCCCAGGTATTTATTGTCAATCACCAGGATCTTCAGCGGAAGCTTGTGAAGGGCAGCAGTAGAAAGTTCGCAAAGGGTCATTTGAAAACCACCATCTCCCACAATGGCAATCACTCGCTGATCTGGTCTGGCTAGCTGGGCACCAATCGCTGCCGGAAATCCAAACCCCATAGTACCTGCTCCTCCTGAAGAAAGCCAGGTATCGGGTTGGTCTGTTTTAAAATACTGAGCCGCCCACATCTGATGCTGGCCTACATCCGTAGTAACAATAGCGTTTCCATTCGTCAACTGGTAAAGTACATCAATCACATGCTGTGCTCGCAAGGAAGCTGAGCCTTCCGGAACCTTGCCATGGAAAGGCCTGTACTGTAAGGGGTATATCCTTTTCAGCTCCTGCACCCGCTCCACCCATTTCTTGGTATCCAGCGGATGTACCAGTGGAAGTAGCTCTTGTAATACCTGCTTAGCATCTCCTATAGCATAGGCATCCGGAACTACGATCTTGCCAATTTCAGCAGGATCGATATCGATATGCAGCTTTTTGGCTTGCGGACAAAACTTCTTCGGATTCCCATTGATCCGGTCATCCCAGCGGCAGCCAATGGACAGAATCAGGTCACATTCCAACAAAGCTTTATTGGCATATACAGTGCCATACATTCCTAACATACCCAAAGATAAGGGATGTGTTTCAGGAAATCCTCCTTTCCCCAATAAGGTGTTGGTAACAGGAGCCTGAATCAGTTCTGCCAAGGCACGTACTTCTGTGGCAGCACCTGAAAGTAAAGCTCCATGTCCCACTAACAGAATTGGCTTATGAGATTGATTAATCAAATCAGCTAAACTCTGTATACTCTCAGGATTGGGTCGGGCCGGAAGCTGGAAAGCAGGAAGACCTAACTCATCGGTAAGTGAGCCGTTGAATGGAGCTGAAGTAACATCCTTGGGTAGGTCTATTAAGACTGGACCAGGACGCCCGGAGGTAGCAATGTGAAAGGCCTCTCTGGTAATTCGGGAGATGTCAGCCGTATTTTTTATCAGGTAATTGTGCTTTACCACAGACATAGTCATGCCAAAAATATCAGCTTCCTGAAAAGCATCCAACCCCAACAAACTGGTAATAGTCTGCCCTGTAAGTACAATCATAGGCACCGAATCCATCTGGGCAGTCATCATTCCTGTAATGGTGTTGGTAGCGCCAGGACCACTGGTAACCAATACTACTCCTGGCTTTCCGGTAACTCGGGCATAGCCATCAGCCATGTGGGTAGCTCCCTGTTCGTGCCTTGTTAGAATTAACTTGATAGAAGAATGGTACAGCGCATCAAACAAAGGCAATGCTGCTCCTCCTGAGTAGCCAAAGATATATTCTACTCCCAGTTGTTCAAGGGTGTCAATTAAAATCTGGGCACCATTTTTTGCACTCTCCATGTTGTATTAAAATTAGATAATTCCTGAATGAGATATCGCAAATATATTTTTCATGGCCCGAAAGCAAGAGACAATAAATTGTATAATTCCGGTTTTTAACAAAGCAACAATACAGTATAACAGGTATATTCTCCCACTCTATCCATTTATAGCATTCGTATAAATTCCGGTTTCCAAGCAAAAAAGAAGCTTTTAGATAATTACAGTTTCCAAGCTGTAGTAGTTGAAATAAAAAATAGATTGCAGCCTGAAAAAAGAACTTTTAAAGTTTATATAGTTACGATGTCAAAGGGAAAATCAAAAACCTTATTTGATTTAATAAAATCACTCGATAAAAATGAAAAGCGATATTTTAAACGGTTTATGCTTAGTGAGGGACAACAGGAAGATCGCAAGGTTTTATTACTATTTGATTTAATAAATGCCCAATCAGAGTTTGATGAGGACAAGCTTTTGCAGGAAGCACCTTCACTGAAGCCTTCTCAGCTTTCGAATCTAAAGGCATACCTCTACGAAAAAATTCTGCAAAGTATCCGGCAGTTTCACTTGGCCAAAATGGGTGATGTACAGATTCGTGAGCAGATTGACTTTGCTCAGCTTTTATTCAATAAACGCTTGTACCAGCAGGGCTTATCCTGTTTACGAAAAGCTAAAAAGCTGGCCATTGCCAATGGAAACCTGGAATTACGACTTGAGATCATCAAACTTGAAAAAAGGATACTTCTGTTTACCAATAGCCATGGCACTACCAGTCAGGTAGATGAAATTATCCGTGAAACCAGCCAGATAACTGAGCAGATTAACAATATCAATATTTTTTCCAATCTCGCTATCCGGCTTAATTCTCTCTACACACGTATTGGCTATATTCGGAATGAGCAAGAGTATCTGAAGGTGAAGGACTATTTTCACACTACTATTCCTCCTATTGAAGAAGAAAAGTTGTCTTCTATTGAAAAAATATACCTGTACCGTCTGTATGTAGGCTATTATTTTTTCATTCAGGCATTTGAAAATGGGTACACAGCAGCCCAAAGACTGGTGGCTTTGTATGAGAGTATGCCTCTCCTACTTCAAGGCAACATAGAGAGTTATTTGCAGGCCTTAAACAGTCTGTTGATTGCCCAAAACAAATTGTATAAATATGCCGAGTTTGTTGAAACAAATCAGAAACTTCATTCCATTGATCTGATCCCTTCCGTGCATATCAACGAAAGCATTCGGATTCGACTACTTAAGTACTATTATGTCCATGAGATCAATCAGTACTTTATGACAGGTGACTTCTCTAAAGGCATTGAACTAATTATGAATGGGCATGAAAAACAGATTCTGCAACTCATGAATGTATTGGATAAACATTCGGTGCTGATCTTTTACTACAAGATTGCCTGCCTTTACTTTGGTGCGGGCCAGTTCAGGCACGCTGTTCGGTGGATGGGTGGTATTATCAATATTCCCAATGCTGATATGCGGGAAGATCTGCAGTGTTTTGCACGAATCATAACGCTGATCGCTCATTTTGAATTGGACAACCGGGATGTAATCAAGTATTACATCCGATCTACGTACCGCTTTTTGTTGATGAAGGAAGATTTGCATTTGTTCCAGAAATATATTCTTGGCTTTCTCAAGAAGCTTCACGATGATCCGGATGAAGAGGAACTCACCCGGCGATTTGTGGAATTACGCAATCAGTTGCTGCCGTTGCTCAACAGTGCGTATGAGAAACGGGCCTTCTTGTATTTTGATATGATCTCATGGTTGGAAAGCAAAATCGAAAAACGTTCTGTACAAGTAATTATTCAGGAAAAAGCAGCTCTGCGACTAAGCTAACTCAGGAGGTAAACTGGTTGGTAAGATAGATAGTAACAAAGGAATGAAGGAAAAACGGATGGTCGCAAAACACCCTTATATTGTCGCAACTACCCTGCAAATGAGAGATCTATCTGTTTTAACTTTGTTCATACCAAAACACAAACAGACCTTACTATGAAAAAACATGTGCTCTTTATACAAGGCGGAGGAGGTGAAGAAGATTATACAGCTGATGCTAAACTTGTTGCTTCTTTGCAAGAAGTCTTAGGTGAAACGTATCTGGTGCATTACCCCTTCCTACCCGAGGAACCAGAACCAGATTTTGGTCGAAAAAAGCAAATTGACAGAGAAATCTCTTTACTCAATGGCCCAATTATTCTGGTGGGACACTCATTGGGTGCATCAATGCTATTGAAATATCTATCAGAAAGTCAGATTCGTAAAAAAATAGCTGGACTCTTTGTTATTTCTACTCCGTTTTGGAGTGGTGACGAAGATTGGAAACAGGGTCTTAAACTAAACCAAGACTTTGCGGATAAGCTACCGAAGAATCTTCCGGTCTTTCTCTACCATAGTCAGGACGACGAAGTAGTACCATTCGACAATCTGGAGTTTTATACACAAAATCTACCACAGGCGATTGTCCGTAAACTGCTTAAAGGGGGTCATCAGCTGAACAATGATTTATCGATTGTAGCAAAAGATATTCTATCCCTATAAAAGTTTAATCTTTAAAAAAATAGCATATAACAGTATATAATCATACTCCCTATACATACTTGCGAGTGTATTGACTCTTTTACTCAAAAAATATGTTTAAAATAAAGATTATAAAAATCTGGTTCTAACGCTTTTACCAGTTCAAGGTATGTCTATTCCTCCTATTATTACACAAATCTCTGCCCAACTAGCCAGTGCTCGTTGTGAGCAGGATTTGGATAATGAATTATCTACTATATCGGAAGCTGATTGGCTGCTATTTATAGATCATTTGTCTTCTCAGATAAAGGAGTTAAAGGAAACAGAACCTGAACGGGCTCAGTCACTGCATTATCTTATGCATTCCTATCTGGAGGGCTGGCAACGCAAAAAATATAGAGAGCTTTCATGTAACTAAGTCATTACCATATTAAAGTTATAAAGACGGAAAATAGTATTCTGAGGCCGAACATGAAGAAAATCTCCTTCTTTAATCTAGAAACTCATTCGGATTATTACGAATATAATTGATTCTTAAGGTTGACAAATTCTCTTCTTTTATTAATAAATAGAATATATCATCTAACTTATTCAAAGGATTATCACTATAGAATTTGTGGTATCCTTCAATAGTTTCATCCTCTTTCTCTGTTATTTCCCTTTTATTCTCTTTATAGAGGATGATTGCTTGTTTCATTAGTGCGGAAAGTTTTACGGCTCCAATACGCTCGAACCCATAAAGAGCATCTTCAGCAAATACACTTATAGAATTGTAGAAAAATTGACTGAATCCACCATTACAGACTTCACATTCTAAGTAGAAAGTAGCATATACAGCTTGCCTTCCTGTACTTAGTTTGGTAACAACATCATACTCATCGCTGAAATCAGGGCTTATTTTCGCTTGGATATTATCAATTACAGCTTGCTCCAATGTAACATCCGGAATAGATGACAGGATATCCTCAGTTAACTTTTCATAGATAGTACGATTAAGGAAAGAATGTACAAGGTTTTCAATATCATGTTCCCAAGCCTTTTTTTCTCTTTTTTTCACTTTTTTATAGATGCTAATATTTGAATAAAAGTAATAAATCCTGTCTGATGGAGCTTATACTTACTACTTTTCAATCCATACCTGCTGAGTGAAGGCTCCGTTTACGGCAGCATCCCAAACCTCTACCCTTACCCATTTTCGGTCCTTCAGATGTGTAGTAAAGGTAAACTTATGCTTACCAAAAGGCCCTGTATGAGTCAAGTCGATCCGCTCCCGAAAAACCTGCTTGCCATCGCCGGAAATAATTTCAGCAAATGTTAATGGAAACGTCCAATCCACTTCCACCACTAGGGTGGCTTTGCCATCCTCTGGCAGCCTGACAGCTTCCCCTGCGCCTTTGCCACTCACTGTAAAGGAAGGTAGGAGTACTTCCCCTGTGGAAACGAAAAACTTGCCCTGCCGCATTACATCCAATACAGGTTGCCATCCCTGATTGTAGTCAGGTAATTGGTCCAGTTGCAGATAGTTCACATTCAGATGAGCATACATTTCATTCTCCGGTTCCACAGTAAACAGGTCGGCTTCGGCAATGATGTGTTTCTTATATCCCCAGTTAGCCATATCATCCATCAAATCCAGTACCCGGCGACTCAGTCGGGGCTCTGACAAGTCGGAAGGGATATTTTTCCAGGCCGCTCCAAAGAAATGATCCGATTTATAAAAATCTTCGTCTTTGTACTTATCTGGATAGCCAGTAGAGCCTTTTGTACGTGCGTGGGCTGTCCAGGCCAGACCATTTTCAGCTTCCAGCAATTTTAGCATATCGTATTTGTCGGCAATGCGGTATACCTTCCCGAACTTGGGATCGTCGGTTACAAATGGCATATCGGGTTTACGGGACATAATCCAGTTTACAGGTTTTGGAAAAAAGCTAAGCCAGTGCCCGCCAAAAAATTCATTTGGTTCTTCACCAGGCAGCAACAGAAAATCTTTTGTTGACCAGCGTTTACACATCTCGTGCAGGGTTTTCAGTTCCAGTAAACGAAGGCTATCCGGACCTTTTGGATGAGCCGTGTAATGAAACTCAGCTAGATGCACAATGTCAACACCACTACGCTTAAAGACATTGACAAAGTTGGGTGTTTCTGGTACAGGCTTTCCGGCCAACATGACACTCATCACAAACTCATTGTGAAAGTGACTCGACATAGTTTTATACCCTGGTAGTGACTGATAGGAATCTCCATGGGTAAACTGCTTTACCTCTTCCAGTAACTGAGCTGGTTCGTTGGCACTTAACAGACAGAAAAAATTCAACCTCTGCTGTGTCTTTGGAGGTGCATTGACCCAGGGTACCCAGCGATTATCGCCCATCAAATCCTGACGGATACCGATGCCAAACTCAGGCACCAATTCCCGGTAATTACGTCCATACCAGGTAAAATTCAGGTTAAAGGCTTCATCCAGTGGATAAAAGTACTGATGAGGCGCAGGAAATACGGCCAGACTGCCCGCATTACTTTGTCCAATAATCGTGCGATACTTAACAGCCTGGACTTTGGCAGGTTGTTTTAGGTCTGCTCCTATGTATTGCATCTTGTCTTCTGTATCCGACCAGGAAAGTCTATTCCAAGTGTTCTTCTTTGTAGTGAATCCTGCATCATACAGAATCGCTGTTGAATCTACTTCTGTACTTATTACAGCAGCAACATTGAATAAGGGACTTCCCTTGTAGACCGTAATTTCGATAGTCCCATTGAAGGTAGCAGCTCTGGCATCACTCACTCGTATAATCGTCCGGGAACCTATAGTTTGAACAGCAGCTTTTCGTTTATCAAACGCAATACTGTAGGATTGATGGGGTCTTTTATTTGTTTTATCGAAAAAGATGTTCCAGCCGTTTTGCGAGATCAGATCACGTTTGCCTATCGTGAGCACAAAAGCCGGATCAAGGTCTCTTGCAATCTCTTTCAAATTTCCCTGCTCCGATACCTGAAGGCTTGTAAAAAGGGGGTGATTTTTTTCCAGATTAAGGACCATCTTTGCCCTTTCTTTAGCTAGCGTTGGCCAGTTTATTTCCAGTTTGTTTCCTGTTTGGGTCACAGATATCCCATTCTTTTTCTGATAACCCGTCCAATCTATAAGGGTTTGTCCGCATATGACCGGACAGATCATGAGCATACAGAGTATCAGCAGAGCAACTTTCTTCATAGGAGATTGATTGGTATAAGTGGCAAACGTCTTGTCTTTTGGAGGTGATCTAAATTATTTTGTAAAGGCTGTAAAAACATTTTTTAGCCTACACCTTTGCCTATTCTTCAGCGAGTAGCCGCTAGTCATGTTGCAATTGCTTTATATACAAATAACTCGTCTTGCTAAAAAATCTGACCTTTTCGCTGCCTTATAAACAATTCAGACAATCTCTTAGATCTGAGAGAAGGCTGTAGGCACTAAAAACGTACGGGTAATACCTGAAAGAATTTTTTCATCACTATATTCAGGCATGGAACTGATTTTTTTCCATTCTGGGTCAGAGCCAAATTTCTTCCAGTTCTGGTCATGCTCTTCCATGTTATCAAACACAAGCATATAAGTAAGGTTAGGCAAATGAGAACCAATCACCGCCTCACCAAAAAATACGGGAGTCAAGCCAACACGTTTAAAAATGGTAATTTCACCCGCATCGTTAAACATTTCTATCTTCTTTTTTCCTGTAATTTCACTGGGACTTTCATACCGTCGTAATTCAAACAAACGAGGCTTTTTCTCCGGTACTTCCAATGCAGGCATCTGAGCAAATGACTTAAATAATGAACTTTCAATTCGTTCGTAAGCAGGCTCTATAGCAGTAGCATTCAAATACGGAGCTGCTGCCTGCAGGTATGCAGTATCTTTTACCAGCTTTTGAGGGGCTTCTATAAAGTCTGTGAGTGATGCATACGGAATCAATACAATAAGCTTGGTAAATCCCTGCGGCAAGTATTCTGTAAAAACGCCTATGCTTTTGCTGCCTATCTTGTTCAGAGCTGGAATGGCCGCTTGCTGAAAATAGTCTTCTACCAGCTTTCTTTGTCGCCCGTTTTTTACTATATAAGTACGTAGTTCATAATACTCAAAGGTAGTGTTGGGCTGCATAGGCTTACTTACAGAGGCAACACTTGCTTGTGGTATGAGAGTAGCTACCGTACCCGTTATCAGAGAAGCTTGTATAAAATCACGTCTTTTCATAGGATTGTATTAGAATTAGGATAAGGATATATATCTTTCTAAGTATAGAAATAGAGTAGAAGTTCAAGAAGCTAATTTTACAGTCGATTGGCTATCTCCTATTTTTCGTAGATAAACTAAAGATCTGTCTGCCAGCATACCTAATTGCCTCTAGTTTTGATTGTGTCATATTTGCTAGTAAAGAATAACAGCCTTTTGAAAGAGTGAGGCAAAAAAGTCTTTCAAAAGGCTGTTAGGATAAAATCCAAAAAGGTTCTTATAGACTACAATTTAGTTTTTTCAGCACTTTTTCGTCTGGTTTGTACTGTAACTCAATAGCCTTACGAATGTCATTGCATCCTTCATCCTGTTTTTTGCTATCCAGCTTCACCCGACCTCGATTATAGTAAGCTGCAGCATATTGAGGATCTAACTGTAACACCTTATCATAATCAGCAATAGCTCCATCATAGTTTTTTGCATTAGCACGGGCGGCGGCTCTGTCAAATAAGGCATTTTCATAATCTGGAACAAGTTTTATTGCCTCATCAAAAGAGGTTATAGCTTTATCATACTGAAACTGCTTAAAATAACAAACTCCTCTGAAGTAGAAGGCAGGTGCATCCTGAGGGTTCTTTTCGATGTATTTGGTCCAGTCACTAGCTGCTTGGTCATAACGGGACAAGGCCATACGTACTAATGCTCTTTCTTTGTATACATTTACATCTTTATAGTTAGATGTAATAGCACGCGAAAAATCATAATCAGCTCCCTTATAATCTTTCAAATGGCTACGTGCTATTCCTCTGTAATAAGTAGCTTCCACATCTCCGTAGTTGTATGACAAAGAACTGGAAAAGTATTGTTCTGCGGATCTGTAATCTTCCATATTCAGAGAGGCTGTAGCTGCATCATAATATACATTGGGATTAAAAGGATTTAATTCCATTACACGTCTGTAATCATTCACAGCCTCCTTATAATTTCCCAACAGATTCTGCATAGTTGCCCGTTCATAATATGCCAGTTCAAACTCTTTTTTTAGCTGTACCGCTTTTGTGAAGTCATTTAATGCTTCCTCGTACTTTTGTTGAGCCTTCAACAAAAGCCCACGCTGATAATAGGCATCGGCATCTGCAGAATCCAACTCTATTGCTTTTGTGAAGTCTGCCTCAGCCTCTGTCACTTTCTTCTGTTTTGCCAAAATCATGCCCCTAGTAGCATAATTTTCTTTCTTTTTAGGGTTTAACTCCATGGATTTTTGCAGATATGGCATGGCTTTATCCACCTCTCCCCGCTCCAGATATAGACCTATAATATCCTGGTAGGCCTGGTCAAATTCCGGTTTAGCAGCAATGGATCTCTCCAGATCTGCAATAGCTCCTTTTGTATCACCCAATCCCTGCTTGATAGAACCACGGTAATAAAATGCCTCTGCAAACTTTGGCTCCAGTGCAATAGCTCTATCCAGGTCCCGTAATCCACCATCTGTGTCTCCCATCTCACTTTTTATCAGCCCCCGGTATGCATATCCCCGATGGTTATTCTGTTCGATACGTAACCACCTGTTTACATCATCTATGGCAGCAGGCAAGTTTCCGGATTCAAGTTGAACAATGGCTCTGCCTTCCAGACCACGTGGATTCTGGGGTTCGCGGGCAAGCACTTCATTATACTCTGTCAATGCTCCCCGATAATCCTTCTTTTTGAGTTTGCCATTGGCAGAAATGAGTAAGTCATCAATATTTTGCGCATATACAGTTGTGGTCAATAACAATCCACACACTATATAGAAAAAACGTAAGGCTAACATAAAAATACAACGTTGTTGAAGTTAGGTCTGATATCAGATTAGTTATATTTCCGCAATCTTTGTTCCAATCTTTCAATACTACCAACAAAAACCTAAAAATAAAACAACCAGTGAAGAATCCTCTTCACTGGTTGCTTGTATTAAAAATATCTTGTTCGCTTTTACAAGAATAAGCTGATATCTCAAAACTTATCTATAGGTAAAATCGCACCGTTATATATTAGTTAGCAGGAGTTGTGTTGCTTTTTACTTCGCCTTTGATAGTCAGTGTTACTGGTGCAGTTCCTACGTTGGTAGTCAAAGTAACAGTTTTTGTGAAAGGACCAACTGCAGCAGCATTGAATGTAGCTTTCACTACACCAGTTTTGCCTGGAGCGATAGGTTCTTTTGAATACTCAGGAACGGTACAACCGCAAGATCCCTGAGCAGCTGAAATGATCAAAGGAGCGCTACCAGAGTTTGTGAATTTAAATTCAGCAGTTACTGGCTTTCCTTGTGGAATAGCAGCAAAGTCGTGTGTAGTTTTTTCCCATTTGAAAGCAGGAGCTTTAGCAGAAGCAGATTTAGTTTGAGCAAATACAGCTGCAGAAACAGCAAACAGGAATGCGATGGCCAATGCGATTTTTTTCATGACAATATACGTTTAATAGATAAGAATTACTTGTTATTGTTACTCAACAGGACAAAAGTATAGCGAAAAACCGAAACCATCTCTCAACAATTCTCTAAATATTGTTAATGAAATGTTAACGTACCTTTCTATACATGTGAGCTTTTCATTTCTAAAAACAAGATCTTATATCTTTGCATTCATACAATGCTCTGAGAAAACGCGTTTTACACTAAAATATAACAAATGAACCGTCGTACCTTTCGGCTTATAATAATTCTGGCAACTCTCTCTGTCTTTGGGATTGTGGTGGTGCAGGTTTTCTGGTTCAGGCAGGCTTTTAATGTGCGGGAGGTAGAATTTGACCGGACAGCCAGAGAAGCACTAGCCAAGGTAGCCCATTCCATTCTGCGTTACAATCAGCATACTGCCTCATCCAATGTATCTATAAAAAAAGTATCATCCAATTACTATGTTGTGATGGTCAATGATGTAATTGATGAAGAATTGTTGAAAACCCTGCTGCGTAATGAACTCGAAAAACGGGATATACGCATAGACTTCCAGTACATAATTTATGATTGTGCCAATAATGAGGCAGTTTTTGGTAATTATTTCGTTTTTGGAAAGGAGGACATCCATCCTACTGCCAGTCAGATATTTCCTAAGATTGCAGGTGACAACTATTACTTCGGCATCCGGTTTGTAAATAAAGATCTGGCACTGGTAGGAGAAATGCGGTTCTGGATATTTTCGTCAGCTGTATTATTGATCGTAATCTCTTTCTTTGCGTATACGTCCTTTGTGGTATTGCGCCAACGTCGTCTATCGGAAATCCAGCAGGATTTTATCAATAACATGACCCATGAGTTTAAAACGCCTCTCTCTACCATTTCCATATCATCTGAAGTATTAAAGAATCCGAAAATTACTCAGTCTCCGGAACGTTTACTTAGCTATGCGACCATCATTGGGCAGGAGGCCAACCGGCTGAAAGGTCAGGTGGAACGAGTACTTCAGATGGCATCACTGGAGAACGAAGAAATAAAACTGAAGAAAGAAACTATTGATCTGCACCAGCTAATTACTCAGGCATCAGAGCCTTTTCAACTTTCGCTAACAGAGAAAGGAGGCACCTTGCAATTACACCTTGAGGCTACTCGCAACCAAATTTCCGGGGACAAGCTCCATATTACCAATGTATTGTACAATCTTCTGGATAATGCGATTAAATACAATCACAAAGTGCCTGAATTAACAGTCACTACCCAAAATGAAAAAGATCAGATAGGTATTACGGTTAAAGACAATGGCATTGGTATCAGTCAGGAACATGTAAAACGTATTTTTGACCGTTTTTACCGCGTTCCAACAGGCAATGTACACGATGTAAAAGGGTTTGGGCTTGGCTTAAATTATGTTCGGCTGATTGTAAAGGCTCATACTGGTACGATCAAAGTGACCAGTGAACCTGATCAGGGAAGTAGTTTTACTATCTGGTTACCAGTAACAACAGAAAAGCTTGCATAACAACGGTGTTCTTATCTAAATTTAAAGCCCTGTAGCTGAAATTAGACCGTATACCTATTTTTTATACTAAATCCTACCTACATACTTGAGCAAAGCACATATTTTATTGATAGAAGATGATCTTAACCTGGGATTTGTAATCAAAGACAACCTGGAGATGGAGGGATTTTCGGTAACACTTTGTGATGATGGCGAAAAAGGCTGGCATGTATTTACTCAACTCAACTTTGATATCTGTGTACTGGATGTAATGCTTCCCAGGAAAGATGGATTTACCTTAGCCCAGGAAATTCGCCAGAAAAACACACAGATTCCGATTATCTTTCTTACGGCCAAGTCCATGAAGGAAGATAAAATAACAGGGTTTCGCATAGGTGCTGATGATTATCTAACCAAACCTTTCAGCATCGAAGAGCTCACTTTACGGATTGAAGCTTTGTTACGACGCAGTAAACCCTCTATCAATCAGCAAAATCAGTACACTCTTGGAAAATATGTATTTGACCATCCCAACCTAACCTTACGATATGAGTCACAGGTGCAGACGCTGACTCAAAAGGAAGCTGATGTATTGCTGTTGTTGTGCAAGAATGCAGGCAAGGCAATAAAAAGGGAGGAGATTTTATTACAAGTATGGGGCAGTGATGATTATTTTCTGGGAAGAAGCCTGGATGTATTCATTTCCCGTTTGCGAAAACATCTGAACAACGATCCGGCAGTAGAAATTACAAACCTGCATGGAGTAGGGTTCAAGCTAAAAACCCCTTCCTTATAAGATCTCAGAAAATGGAGAACAGGGCTTCTCCATTTTCTGACTAAAGGAAAATTTACGCCTTCCAAACCTCTTCCCGATGTTTGCCCACAGAAAGCACAAAACGTGTTGGGCTTGGAATCAAAACCAGACGAGCTTCTTTGCCTGGAAATTTCTCTGTTTCTACCCATACACCTTCTTTGTGATCTACTTCGTAGATAGGTCTTCCATCAGGGTGTTGGCCTACTTTCTCATATTTCTGTGCCAGATAAGCTGTAGGTAGTAATACTTCCGAATCCATATCGTGTGTATCATGAACCTCTTCCAATGCATCTTCCAGAAAATCCCCATATTTATCTATGAAGTCATCTTCCATATCATGAAGTTGCTCCTCAACTTCATCGTAACGTTCATCTGAATAATTCATATTACTTAGCTGAATTTTCTTTTCAACTAAAGCAATTAAGGCTGCATCTAGCTTTTTGGTATCCATACTCAAAATAGTATATTTAGTCATTTATTGTAAAACAACACAGCAGGAAAGCATTCTTACCAAGGATTTCAATTTACTTGCAACTTGTAGCAAACTAGTCAAACAGGTAGTATCCAAGCCTGTTTCGGGCTTTTACTTTCTATCAAAGTGTTTTCAAAGGTAGTAAAAAAATGATGAAAAAAGCAAAGCCGAAATCTCACCAAAATCTATCTTTGTGCTATATCAAACCTCTATTTCTATGATAAAAATACGGGAAGCTACTTCCAATGATTTTCAAACCATTCAACAAATAGCTCATCAAACCTGGCCAGATACGTTTGGCTCTATCCTATCGAAAGAGCAAATCGCCTATATGCTGGACTGGATGTACAGCATTCCTTCTTTGGAAGAACAGATTACCCAAAAAAGTCATACGTTTCTACTGGCAGAGGAAGAGGATACAACTTTTGGCTATATATCGTATCAACTCAATTACACGAATCAGCCTAAAGTCAAGATTCATAAAATCTACATTCTGCCATCTTCCCAAGGTAAAGGTGTTGGTAAAGCACTATTTACTCAGGTAGAGGCTATTGCCAGATCTCATTCCCAACAAACCCTGTCGTTGAATGTAAACAGACAAAACCCCGCAGTTCAGTTTTATGAAAGAATAGGCTTTCATGTGACAGGCCAGGAGAATATTGACATTGGCAATGGCTTTCTGATGGAAGATTACATTATGGAAAAATCACTAGAGCCTGCTTTAGCTTAGTGCTATCCGGCTGGCAAATCAACAAAACACGTACAACCGTTTCCGAACTCCATGTCTTATAAATTATTTGTACCGTTTCTCTATACGCTGATTGGTATAGCAACTCTTTCAGCGCTAGCCGCCCAGAATCAGAAGGCCAAAATCAAAACAGCTTATTTTCCTCCCGCCCAAAGCTGGCAGCACCAAACTCCACAATCAGTGGGTTTGAATGGTACAAAACTTTCAGAAGCGATTTCCTTTGCTATTGCGAATGAAACTCAGGCTCCTCGTAGCATGGAAGCCAATCACTATCGCACCTTCGGGAAAGAACCTTTTGGAGATGGTATCGGTCCTTTTGCAGATCGTGGTGCACCTACAGGAATTATTGTATACAAAGGATACATCGTCGCTGAATGGGGTGAACCTCTACGAGTAGATATGACACACAGTGTGACTAAAAGTTTCTTATCAACGGTAGTAGGACTGGCAGTGGATCAGGGACTGATCCGGAGTGTACAGGATACGGTAGCACCCTATGTACCACCTATTGAAGTATATAATCCGCAACAATCTATTTCCCGACCTGCCGAAGACATTGGACAACCCGAATTAATCCGGCCTTTTGCAACTCCTCATAACCAAACGATTACCTGGGATAACCTTTTGCGGCAAACCAGCGACTGGGAAGGCACCTTATGGGGTAAACCTGAATGGGCTGACAGGCCCAGTACAAATGCCAGTGAATGGCAAACTCGTCCACGCAATAAACCAGGCACCGTTTATGAATACAATGATGTACGGGTAAATGCCTTGTCACTGGCAGCATTAAGTGTATGGAGAAAACCCTTGCCTCAGGTACTGAAAACCTATATTATGGACCCAATTGGAGCATCCAATACATGGCGCTGGAATGGATACCGCAATGCCTGGATTGTGCTGGATGGTCAGGCAGTGCAATCCGTAAGTGGTGGTGGTCACTGGGGAGGGGGTATGTTTATCAACGCCTATGATATGGCCCGGTTTGGTTTACTGACTCTTCATAAAGGGAACTGGAATGGGAAACAACTGATTTCAACGCAATGGGTTTCACAGGCACTTACGCCAACCACTCCAGAGCCTACCTATGGGTATATGAACTGGTTTCTGAATACAGACAAAAAGTATCTGCCCAGTGCACCTGTTAGTGCATTTGCCCATATAGGCAATGGTACCAATATGATTTATGTAGATCCAGAGCATGAACTGGTCGTAGTTGCCCGATGGATTGACAACAAGGCACTGGATGGACTAGTAAAAAGAGTATTGGAGGCGTTTCCCGAAACAAAATGATTTTCCGGAACCATCCCACATCAATATAGATTATAGTTATATCCTTAAAAAAGATTCTATGGCAACTCCCAAGATCCCTACTAAAATATTTGTCAGACAACATGAGATCACAGCCACTTTTTTGCAGGAAATAGACAAACATCTGGCAGATATTATCTCCGGTAAGGTTACCGAGATGTTTGAGATTCGTGACATTGCTGATATCATGCACATACACCCTACTCATCTGAGTAATACCATAAAACTTACTACTGGTAAGCCGCCCTGCTACTTCTTTGAAGAAAAGATTCTGGATATTGCCAAAACCAGGTTACGGGAAACCTCTGATCCTATTGCAGAAATAGCCATTGCGTTAACCTACGATCCGTCCAATTTTGTCAAGTTCTTCAAACGATTCACAGGATTAACTCCGAAACAATATCGTGAAGAAGTACAGAGGGAAAAGTTCCTTTCAAAAACTGAACTAGTCACCATTTAATCTGAAGCTGTCACCATATTTCTGAGATGGAACTACTGCAATTTTGTACCATTATTTCACCAATACAATACGAATAATGGAAACTACTAAAATTGCACTGATTACAGGAGGAAGCCGGGGTCTCGGCAAAAACACTGCATTACACCTGGCCCAAAAAGGAACAGATGTAATCCTGACCTATCGTACCCAGAAAGAGGAAGCAGATAATGTCGTTAAGGAAATACAAAACCTTGGGCAAAAAGCAGTCGCCCTTCCACTGGATGTAGCTGACAATAAGTCTTTTAATACATTCACTCAGACAGTGTCTGACCAACTCAAAACTATCTGGAATAGAGACACGTTTGATTTTCTAATCAACAATGCAGGCATTGAGTCTTACTCACTGGTAGCAGATACAAAAGAAGAAGAATTTGACAGTCTGTTACAGGTACATTTCAAAGGAGTCTACTTTCTGACACAAAAGTCTCTCCCACTGCTTGCCCATAATGGCCGCATTGTCAACTTCTCCACAGGTCTGGCCCGATTCTCTACACCCGGATATGCAGCCTATGCCTCGATGAAAGGAGCTATTGAAACGTTTACCAAATATCTGGCAAAAGAAGTAGGTTCACGGGGAATTACTGTCAATGCTGTGGCGCCAGGTCCTATCGAAACAGATTTCACCAAAGGCGCTTTCGAAGCCAATCCTCAACTGAGAGACATTTTATCCTCTCAAACAGCTCTTGGCAGAATAGGACAACCTGATGATATAGGTGGAGTAGTTGCCTTCCTGTGTAGTGAAGAAGCCCGCTGGATTACAGCTCAGCGTATTGAGGTATCCGGAGGGTTGTTTTTGTAATGAGTAGTTAAAAGATAGACTTTGCCCCAATCAATCATGAAATATCTCAAATTTTGAGAAAAGATGTCATTTCCCTTAGAGAAAGCAAACTAAATGAATTACAAAGAGAGCTATGATGCCTTTAAACGCGAAAGGTTGTAGCTGGGCGTTGGCAATCTTTCTGCCGCGAGGAAAGCCCCCGGCTTTGTGGGCAGGAGGTTCGGCAGAAAGGGCCCTTTTTGGGTTACTTTTTTGGGCAAGCAAAAAAGTGACAGGGCGATAAGAAGGGAAATGTTCTGGATTATAAACAAGTCTAGGCACAAGAAAGCAAGATTTGTCAAAAATAAACCCAAGTCTACACTCTTTTCAAAAGTATAGGTTTGGGTTTTACTCATATCCAAATTTGAGATGAATCAGATCATATATTACTTAGCCCGTACCTGTCCATTCCCTCTGACAATCCATTTGTAACTAGTTAGCTCTTCCAGAGCCATAGGGCCTCGGGCATGCAGCTTCTGAGTACTGATGCCAATTTCAGCACCTAAACCAAACTGAGCGCCATCCGTAAAAGAAGTGGCAGCATTTATATAAACAGCTGCTGCATCTACTGCCTTAGTAAATTTCTCCGCAGCGGGCATATCTTCTGTGACAATAGCTTCACTGTGTTTAGAACTATAGGTAGCAATATGATCCAGTGCTTCTTCCAGTGTACGCACTGTTCGAATCGCCATTTTCATGGATAGAAACTCTGTTCCGAAATGTTCCGGAGAGGCTCTGTGTAGTAACCCATAAGGATAATATCCCTGTAACTGATCAAATGCCTGATCATCGGCAAACAGCTCTACTCCATCTTCACCCAGTGGAGTTACCAATGCTACCAAATCTGGCAAACGGCTTTGATGAATCAGCAAACAATCCAGAGCATTACATACACTTACTCTACGGGTTTTGGAGTTATGTACTATATTAATTGCCTTAGACAGGTCTCCGTTTTCATCAAAGTACACATGCACAATCCCTGCTCCTGTCTCAATTACAGGAACCCGGGAATTGGCACGTACAAAGTCAATCAGAGACTGGCTACCACGAGGAATGATCACATCCACATATCCTACCGCTTTCAGCAACGCATCTGTAGCACTCCGATCAGGCGGTAACAGATGTACAATATTCTCGTCAATACCATAACGAGTCAAAATACGTTTAATAATGGAGATAATAGCTTCATTTGAATAAGAGGCATCACTTCCACCTTTCAGAATACAGGCATTACCCGACTTAAGACATAACGCAAACACGTCAAACGTCACATTAGGTCTTGCCTCATATACAATACCGATAACTCCTAAAGGAACCGTTATTTTTGTTAACTCCAATCCATTAGGCAGCAGTTTTGAAGTAAGAATTTTTCCTACCGGATAATTCAGCCGGGCTACATTGCGAATATCATCTGCAATAGCTTTAATGCGTTGAGGGGTAAGCTTTAGCCGGTCAAACTTAGGGTCGCTCTCATCCATCCGATCCAGGTCTTTCTGATTTTCAGCCAGCAGAAAACCTGTCTCCTGCTCTGCTTCATTGGCAACATCCAGCAGTACCTGATTAATGGTAGTTACCTCCAGCAAAGGAATTATACGACTTGCTTTTCCAACAGCTTCAAAAGCTTCCTGAAGAGATTGTGTAGTGGTTGACATATGCAAAAGAAAATAACAGTCAAATTGGAAACAGAGGTATTAAAAAAACCATTCCTGCCAGCGAATAATTTTATCAGACCAGAAAGAGATAATCATAATGCACCAGAGGCTTTTTGTTTTTCTCACCAAGATATGTCTTTGCTACCTCAGCTCCATATTGTGCCATGCCTAATCCAACCAGTTCATCATTTTCTGTAACAATCTTTATAATATCTCCCTTTTTAAAATCTCCTTCCAGTCGGGTAATACCTATTGGCAAAAGACTCACGGCTTTATCAGGCTGCAATAAACTTGTCTTTGCCCCTGCATTTATATAGACAAGCCCTTTGGCATATCCTTCTGAATTAGCTACCCATCGTTTGAGTTTGGATTTATTTTCCTGTGTTGCAAATACGGTTCCTACAGGTTCTTTTCGCAAAATAGATGTTAGAATATCCGGTGTCTTTCCATTGGCAATATGCACCTTGATACCAACCATAGCCAGCTTATGAGCAATACTACACTTGGTAATCATCCCTCCCCTGCCAAAGTTTGATTTCTCCGCAGAGACAAAACGGGAAAAGTCTGTTCGGGTTGAATCAATTACCGGAATCAGAGAGGCACCCGGCTCTTTCGGCGAACGATCATAAATACCATCTACATTGGTCAGGATAATCAAAGCATCGGCTCCTAACATCGAAGCTACCAGACCCGCCAGTTCGTCATTGTCTGTAAACATGAGTTCCGTTACAGAAATTACATCATTTTCGTTGATGATAGGGATGATGTTGTTTTGTAGCAATGTACCAAAACAACGTTTCATATTCAGGTAGTGCATTCTGTCTCTGAAGTCTTCCTTGGTCACCAGAATTTGTGCACATATCAGGTTGTGGGGTTGCAGCAACTGCGTATAGATATTCAGCAATTTTACCTGTCCGATAGAGGCCAGTAACTGGCGTCGGGCAATGGGATCTGTTTTATCTGAAACAGGCATAAGACTCCTTCCCGATGCTACTGCTCCTGAAGAAACCAATATTACTTCAACACCTTGACTTTTAGCGTGTGCGATCTGACTAATCAAATGTCCCATAACAGCTTCATCCGGAAGACCATTAGCACCTGCAATGACATTAGACCCAACCTTTACCACGATTTTTTTATAAGCAGACTCTGACATACATACTATTATTACAGAACTATGCTGCAAAAATAGAATTTGTCAGTTGGAAAGCATCCTATCGTCCTCATTTTTACTAAGTAAAAATACGGATACCAGAATAACTATCTTCTGAAAATGAATGGAAGGAAGTTCTGACCTAAATTCCGGTCAAACAATAAAAGCTAAACACCATGATTAATTACTGGGATAAACACAAGATAATCAATACTCCAATCAATTTTACTTTTGACTGGAGTTCCGGTCGTTTTTAGAAAATATTCAAATAATGGTCAATTTACTGTTTGACTGGAATTTAGTTCAAACTTTTATTTGACCGGAATTCTGGTCAGACTAAAGGAGTATCCAAATTCCGGTTGCATTGTGTATTGACCAAAATTTGACTAATTCTCAATCCAAAAAAACTACAAATAGTAAAATACAGCACTTTCCAGAGGCGTCCAGTAAGACACCTTTATACCTGCAGCAGCCAGAGCTTCTCCTGTCCATACATTACAGGTATTAAAAAGATGATAGCGTCCATTAGCTTCAAAGAAATAATCAGTGTCATAATATCCAGCCTGAGGAAGTTTAGCAAATGCGTCTTGTTCGTTAAAGAAAGAGGTATTGATAAAATCTACCAATCGTTCATATTGTTCTGGAGTCAGCATCAGTTTCTTTACCTGTTTCCCTGTTCTTGGTAATCTCCCATAAAAATCAATATGCATCAAGGTTTTGCCAGGAATAAATAAAGTACTCAGGATAGTAGTTACTGCTGGAAAATGATTGTTATACGATTCTATATAGAAATTTCTATCCCCCCAGCCAAACGACACATAGGGATAGTTAGCATACTTGGCCGATAAGTCAGGCTGTTGCAATATCCGAAAACACTTATCTCTGCGGTTTTGTACAGGAAGAATAATATCTGTATGAAAACCATTGGTAGTAACAAAAACAGGAATACCTTCTGAGGCTGTTTGGTAATCACTATTTGTTGGTATAACCATTCCTATTCCAGCCAGAATCATATATAAAACAACCAGACTAATTATAATCCCCAGAGTGCGTACCAGATAGATCTTTCCTTTTCTAACTCCCTGCTTTGTTACGTTCATGAATACAAATCCATTATATTTTCTTGTGTTTTAATACACTCCTTACATATAATGTAACCTATTTCAGGAGAGGAATAATTTTTAAAGACTTGTTCAACTATCTACAAGGTAGAATCATCTATAAAAAACACTCTTATTTTCTTTTTTTGGTAATATTTTATCAAAGAAGCCATAATAAATAGTATTACCAATTATTACATTGCCTTAAAGATTTCGATTTTAATTACATTATCTCTTTGATTGGCAGTAGCTTTACCACAGATTAGAACATGTACGAAACCATCACATTATTTTATGAAGCATTTCTATTGCTATGTTATTTGTTTATTAACATCTACCTTACTCAGTGCACAAAACTTTGATAATTACCAATCTATTAAATCTGTAAACCCCATTCCATCTGATTTTCTGACATTATCTTCTACAAAATATCAGAACTCCCTTCAACAGACTGATACAGAAACCGGAAACACCCGGAAGGAAAAAAAATACAAAAAAGATTTCTACCTGACCAGTAGTTTTATTCTGGATGAATTGTTGCTTAGTGGACGAGTTCTATTCAATGATTCGGTTACTCTCTATGTGAATCAGGTAGCAGATAAATTGTTGCAGAAACAACCTGATCTCAGAAAGAAGCTGAGATTTTATACAGTGAAATCTAAAGTAGCCAATGCCTTTGCAACGGATGCCGGAATTGTTTTTGTTAATCTTGGCTTATTGGCTCAGTTGGATAATGAAGCTCAGTTAGCCTTCATTCTGTCCCATGAGATCAGTCACTATACCAAAAAGCACAGTATTACAGGCTATCTCGAAAGTCAGAAGATTTATAGTGGTAGAGGAGATTATCGTGGGCTATCAGTAGACGACAAATTTCTGGCAAAGATGAAGTATTCCAAAGATATGGAGACAGAAGCAGACATTGAAGGGCTATCTCTTTATCTGAAATCAGATTACGCTACTCAAAACCTGACTGATGTTTTTGAAGTGTTGAAGTACTCTGATCTTCCATTTGAAGATCTGGAATGTAAACTGGCCTTTCTTGAAACCAAAGATTATCGATTTCCTCAATCATATCGTCTGACTAGTGTAAAACCTATCAGTCTTAAAAAAGAAGAAGATGATACAGAGAGCAGCCATCCCAATACTGATAAACGAAAAGAAACTATTGTTGACAAGTTGAGAACCAACACCAGAGAAGGAGGAAAAGTCTATCTTGTCTCTGAAAAAGCATTTCAGAAAGTTCGTCAGATTGCCCGCTTTGAGGTATGTGACCTGTATCTGAGAAGTCTGGATTATGTCAACGCTATCTATAGCTGTTATATTCTGTTACAGGAATATCCTAACTCTACTTATCTCCATAAAGTTATTAGCTCTTCCCTGATTCAAATGGCCAAATATGCCAACTATGGAACTAACTCTTCTAAAAATACACGATACAGCTATCGAAAATCCAGTGATGACATCCCCACATCTTATAAATATGAAGATATAGAAGGGGCATCTCAAAGACTCTATTATCTTTTCTCAAAACTGTCAAATGAAGAAATGACTATTCTGGCCGTATCCTACACCTGGAAAATCCGGAATAAGTTTCCTCAGGATAGACAAATTAAAGAATTAGGAGAAATTGCCCTTCAGGAACTTGCGTTTAGTGGAACGTCTTCATTAGGCAAATTCACAACAGATAGCAATATATATGATCCTGAAGCAGATACAGCACAAGCACCGCAGAAATCCAAGATAGAGCTAATCAAAAAACTGGAGTCTGAACGTACCTACGAAAAATATGCCTTTGCAGAGTATCTGAAAGAAAAGGAATTTACAGATTTGTTTAGCAAATATGTAGACGAGAAAAAAGAAAAAGATAAAAATGCAGACCGTCGCAGAAGAGATCTGGCTTCTTACCGGAAATATCTGAAAAAGAGAGGAGCCTCTCTGGGTATTGACAAGGTGGTTATTGTAAATACAGAGTACTATCAGATTGACGATCGTAAAAAGAAACAAAAGCTTCGTCTGTTGGAGTCTGAACAAAAGAACCAGGATTTTAATGATCGGATAAAAAACATCACGACACAGCTGGGACTACAGACACAATGGATTGAACCCAGAACACTGAATTCGTCGGATGCAGATAAGTTTAACGATTATGCTCTTATCAAAGACTGGATCAGCAAAATGTCTATCCATGATAACATTGATGTACCACTCCTCACAAAGGAACAGAAAGAAACATTCATTGCCAAATATGGCACTCCTTATGTATGCTGGACTGGTGTATTTAGTTTAAGAGACAGTCCACCCTGGCCAAAAATGTTCTGGGCATTGGGAGCACCTTATTTGTTGCCTGGCATAGCCTGGGAAGCCTTCGCTCCTCATCCGGAAGTCTTATATTTTGCGACAGTCTTTAATGTTGAAGATGAAAAGGTCTATTTGGCCGAGTACCGGATTTTAAGCAGCAAAGATGCCGGGTATGTGCTCAATGCTAACATTTACAATACATTCAATCAGGTAAAACACAAAAGAAAGAAGTAAAAGACAGTCTGAACTAATTTCTATAAGCAATCTTTCAAATGAAATATATATTTATCCTTTTAAGTTTTCTTGCCATACTCAATACATCGGCACAAACCTCCGGATATATGGGTAAACGAATAGCCATAGATGCGAATTTTCAGTCAATGGCTCCACTAATTACAGATCTGGTACTGGAGGGAAGCTCAACTGTAAAATTTCGCTACAAATGGAATCTACATACTGAATATACCCTCAATAAAACGCAGACACTCGGAATAGACTTCGATATTGTTTCATACTCCAAGGGCAGGCTTGTGACAGAGTTTAATGAGAGTCTCTATGATTATAATTCAGGAGATAAAATACAATTTAATTTACAAACACAGAGCCTGGGTATAAGTTACCGACGATATCTCAAAAATGCACTGGCCCCTATCGGCAGTTATTTACAGTTTCATTGCAATTATCTGACAGGAAATATTCAGTCTTCCTATCATTCACAGGAAGAAGGACAAACCACATACACCGTTTCAGAAAAAAATGGTCCTATTTCTGGAGTGGTAGCAGGTTTTGGTATTGGCAAAAGAATAATTATTGCCAGCAGATTTACCTTTAATTTTGGCTTTAACCTCGCATTTCCTTATCTTCTTGATAATCAACCTATACTGGACGCACACGAGGAAGCTGCCTGGGATCAGGCCAAACAACACTTGCAAAAAACGTATAAATGGAATGCCAATATTGGGTTTGGAATACTTTTGTAAATAAAAAATGAATAATAAAAAGGAAAAGTCCGGTCATCTACACCGGACTTTTCCTTTTTATTATTCATCTCTGGCTACTGTCACCTCACCCAGATTCTGAGTAGATTCTACCATATTGATAAAATCACTCCGATAACTGGATAAGTCAACACCTTTCGCACCTTTGGCCCATATAATTACCTTATTATAGGTAGCGTCGGCTTTGTAGTCAGAATTTCGCAATAGCATACCATAAGCTGCTACAGCCGCAGAGAAACGGAAGTTATCGGATGTTTCTATACGAATCTGGTCCTTTGTAACCACCTGCACAATCTCTTTACTTATGTCCCCATCAGGCTTTTTGTAGCGAAGCTTTAGTGTAACCAACTCACCTGAAGTACGAGCTACTTCATTAGGTGTCCGATTCTGATACTTTAAGGCAGGAGCACCATTTTGTTTATTGCTTACCAGCTCTACCTCATATAAAGCTGTTACAGTATGGCCTGCTCCTATTTCTCCTGCATCTTTTGTATCGTCTGTAAAATCTTTGTCCTCCAGCAATCTGTTTTCATATCCCAGCAAACGATACGATTTCACAGCTACAGGATTAAACTCAACCTGAATTTTTACATCTTTGGCAATAGTAAACAAAGTACCGCCCATTTCACTTACCAATACCTTTCTAGCTTCCATCTCCGAATCAATGTAATAGTAATTGCCATTGCCATGATCAGCAATCCCTTCCATTTTGGAGTCTTTGATATTTCCAGTTCCAAACCCTATTACAGTTAAAAACACACCTGATTTACGTTTTTCCTCCACCAGTCTGATCATCTCAGAGTCAGAGGAAACCCCTACATTGAAATCGCCATCGGTAGCCAGTATAATCCGGTTATTGCCTCCTTTGATAAAGTTGTCCTCTGCTACCTGATAGGCTAACCGAATACCTTCTCCACCAGCTGTAGAACCACCTGCCTGAAGATTTTCAATAGCACTCAGAATTTGTTCTGTATCAGTTCCCGAAGTGGCTGGTAATACCAGACCTGCTGCACCAGCATACACTACAATAGCCACCTTATCTTTAGGTCTCAGATTATCAGTCAGAAGTCCAAACGCTTTTTGGAGAAGAGGTAGCTTATCTGGTTCATTCATAGATCCTGATACATCAATCAGGAACACCAAGTTACTAGCAGGCAGATCTTCTGTTGCCAGCTTTTTCCCCTGCAAGCCTATATGTACCAGATGATGTTCGGGGTTCCAGGGGCAGATACCTACCTCTGTTGTAACAGAAAATGGCTGATTAGCCGTAGGCTGAGGATATTCGTAATCAAAATAGTTGACCAGTTCTTCGATGCGAACAGCATCTACAGGTGGTTTTTGTCCACTGGTAATAAAGCGACGCACATTGGCATAACTGGCCGCATCTACATCAACAGAGAAAGTAGACAAAGGAGTGTGGGTAGCATCCTGAAAGCCATTTTCTTTGATATAGGCATATGATTCAGTATTCATCGCCTCAGGTGCTGCTACCTCCAGTGCATCCGTAGTCATATCATATGCTTCCGTTGACTCACGACGACCTGAGTGACAAGCGGACAATAAGGTAATACACAACATAGCGGTAGCCATGCGAACTTTGAAAAAAGAACGTTTCATAGGTTATAGTAACAAAGTAGTAAGATCAGGACAAAACAATTCCAATAACTGACAAGAGTCAGCTGTAAGCATCAAAAGAATAAAGATGTATAATAACTGTTTTACTCAGGAAAAGACTCTGGGTAGATTGGTTGCAACTGTGCACTGTTACGAACTGAATCACCGGAGGAACTTGCAAATTCATTGCTTTATACAACAAAGATCAAAGGGTAACCCAACCAGGAAAATATTTTTTTGTACAATTAATCGAATTGGTTATCTTTTCGGACTATGAAACAAAGAATACATTTGTCATAGTTAAAACTTGATTAGCTCAAGAGCCGTTAAAAGAATAACAATACCCATCAATCTTTACAGCTGTGTTTCAGAAACTGTTTTCTGCCTTACAAAACAAACCCCTTTATACGACAGATGGCTACACCATAGCAGGCAAAAAGCCTGTGAACGAGGATAGCTATCTGATTGAAGTAAAAAAAGACGCCTGCCTGCTATTAGTTGCAGACGGAGTAGGTGGACATGGACATGGAGACTGGGCGAGTCAGATCTGTGTGCAGCATTTTCAGGAGGCGTTTCATAAAATAGAAAACCTCAATGACCCCAAAACGTTTCTGCATGAACATGCATTGAAGGTGGCTCAGAAAGTGCTTCGGAAACATACGGAAGATCCGGCATATAAAAACTGCGGCACCACGCTAACCGGGTTTCTGATTCAGGAAAAACATTATTATGTTATTAATATTGGTGATAGCCGAACCTATGCCTGGCATCCTTCTAAAGGGTTGCGCAGACTGACCAAAGATCACTCGATTGTTCAGCAGATGATTGATGCAGGTACATTAACAGAGTCTGAAGCGGCAAATCATCCCTACCGCACCACTATGACGTCGGCCATTGGTCAGGCAATGGACACTATTAAAATTGACATTACCGGCCCCTATACGTTGGCAGAAGGTGAAATACTTCTATCCTTCTCTGATGGAGTCCACGATTTCCTGACAGATACACAAATTTCCCAAATCATCGCTTCCAATGCTAAGTCATTAGCACAAACACTGGTAGAACAAGCCTTGGCTGCCGGAAGTACAGATAATATTACAGCCTGCTGGTTAAAGCAATAGATAAAAATGCTAGTATTGAGGTATGAAAATAGAGTCAGTCCTACATATAGGCGCATCCCATACCAATCATTGTGAAGATTACCTGTTAGTAGATGAATCCCTGAAAGATATACTTGTCTGTGCTGTCATGGATGGGTGTACCATGGGAAACGAAAGCTATTTTGCTTCAGCCCTAACAGGCAAACTTCTTCACAAGCTCCTTCGGGAAAAAGCATACAAAGACTTCTATACTCTGAAAAAGTCCACAGTATCTTTGGAAGAAGATGCAAAGTACCTGCTTCAACACCTATTTATAGAGATAAAACAAATCAGAAACCTTCTGTTGTTGGAAACACATGATTTGCTAACTACCCTCATTCTGGCTCTGGTAGATCGCAACTCACAGGAAGCTCTGATTCTGGTACTGGGTGATGGTGTTGTCACTATTAATGGTGAAATCTATATTTTCGATCAGGAAAATACACCAGATTATTTTGCCTACCACCTGAGTGAAGACTTTGAGACATGGTATGGTAAACAAACCCAGAAGATTCATGCAACCCAGCTTCAAACTCTGGCTATTGCTACAGATGGGATTGAGACATTTGTATCCAATCATCCATCCACACCAGATCTGAAAATTAATCCAATTGAATGGTTGATGACAAATCCTGTCCAGGAAAAGGAGACCTTACTTTCCCGATTTAATATGCTGGCCAATATATGGCATCTGCAACCCTTGGATGATCTGGCTATTATTCGGATTATACATACAGAACCAGATTAAAAAAAACCTGTCACTGAAAGGCAACAAGGTTTTACTAGTTTATAATGTATAGAGATCAGTTTCCTCTTAATGAAATAGAATAACCTAAAAATACTCCAATCGTTCTGTTTTGCGATTTCAGATCTTTCCTGGAAGCACTATTATCAGGATCTTTCCTAAAATTAGTAAATCCATACCCATAGCGGGCTTCCAGCGAGAAAGCACCTGGACCTACCGGTAAACTTACGCCAGCACCAACATAAGCTCCAATATCAAGCCGATTTACTTCATTCTTTGAAATATAAATATCACCACCACTATAATTTTCTGGTTCATCTTTAAATTTAATTTTAGAAGTAGAAGACATACCATTTTCTTTATCCTTCAACTTACCACCTAAAGCATATCCCAAATAAGGGCCTACATAACCAAAAAATTGCAGATTATCTTCCTCTCCAAAAGTCTCTTTTAAAAGGATGGGTACTTCTAAATGATTAATATGATAATCTATATTTCCATCATCGTATTTTTCTTTAAATCCTTTTTGAGTATATAAGATCTCCGGCTGTATAGAAAAAATGTCTCCTATACCCAGTTCAAAAGCTGCCCCAGCCGAAAACCCGGATGTAAAAGCGATATCAGACTCGTCATCCTTTATAAGATCAGAAATACTCATTTTGGACACAGTATAGCCTATTTTAGGAGTAATTTTAAATTGAGCTTGTGCTGTAAAAACCATAGCTGCAACAGCAGCAATTGATAGGAAAACTTTTTTCATAATCTGATAGCTGAATAGTAGTAAAAAAAATAAAAATACCCTTAAATAACTCAACAATAATCAGACCATACTACTTGTGAAACAAGTAATATCAAGTTTGGTAAAACTTCAATTCTGAAAAATATAAAAATAATAACCGATTTATACACATTACTATCAAAAAATAAAATTCCCTATCACTTTCAGTAATAGGGAATTTTGAATAGGGCCAATTTATATAGAGTCTATTCTCTGATTTTTGTAGATTTACTTTCCTACAAAAGAAAAACCCTCTGCCTGATGACAAAGGGCTTTCTATTAAATCAAAAGATTTAAATTATTTTCCACCAAGAGGAATTGAATACCCAACAAATATACCAATTGTCCTTGTTTGAGATTTATAATCTTTTTTATCTCCACCATCAGGTGTTTTGTAAAAATTGGTAAGACCATATCCATAACGTGCTTCCAGAGAAATAGCACCTGGGCCTACTGGTAAGCTAGCTCCGGCTCCTACATACGCTCCGATATCTAAACGATTTGCGTCATCACTTGAATAGTATTCTTCATCATCGGCAGCATTCTCTGGTTCATCACCAAATTTTATTTTAGTAGTAAAATCTATGCTTGCACCACCACTGCTAAGCTTACTTTTAGATTTTCCATTTAGTGCATATCCAAAATATGGACCTACATAGCCAAAGAAACGAAGTGCATCTTCGTCACCAAAAGAAGCTTTAAATAATACAGGGATTTCCAAATAATTGAATTTGGTATCCATCTTTGCATCATAACTTCCACCTTCACCATCACTTTCCTTACCAGAAAGCTTATAACCTTTCTGAGTATACAGAATTTCTGGCTGTATAGAAAATTGGTCACTCACCCCTAATTCAAATGCAGCACCTGCAGAAAATCCTGAAGTTAAAGATATTTTTCCATCAGCATCTTTAATTTCATCTTTAACATCCTTTGAAAAACCCCATGTGGAAGCCGTATAGCCTACTTTGGGAGTAATTTTAAATTGAGCTTGTGCTGTAAAAACCATAGCTGCAACAGCAGCAATTGATAGGAAAACTTTTTTCATAGTTTCTTTAATCTGTTTAATTTGTAATGTTACCCTTTTGAACTATACATTTATATAATTCCTGATGCAAACGTAAACAAAAGTCCTAAACATCAAACAATTATCTTACTTAATTTATCTCACACCTTTTCAAAACAGGATAGATTTTCCTATAAAAAGGGATATACCCCTATAAATTCTCCAGAAATATTACTTCAACTTAGGAATAGAAAAACTCAAAACAGCAAATAAAAAAGAGAAATTAGCCATATAGGCATAAGATCCGATCAAAAATATTACAATGAACAAAAAAAAGTCAAAGATGACATTCACTATCCTATCGTATCTCCAAATAATTCAATATTGAAATGTATTATAAAACAGTTTGTTTAGTAAAAAGATACTATTTTTGCTCTTCAACTTTGTATAATTTCTGAGTCTAAGAATACACGAATGAATCGTCGACTGGTAATTTATGTAGATACTGATTTCTTAATGGCTGGTGTAAAGCCTTTTGATACTTTTATTCCTATTGTAGTCCGGGACATTTTTCGGATACCTCTTTTCTTCTTTGTTGATCCTTCAAGCAGTAAAATATTCTATGGGGAGCGTTATCGTCAGGAATACGAAGACAGTCAACCCAATACATATGGCAATTTTCTTCAAAGTATTTTAGATGATAAGCTACACTACCAGGCATTTCAATATATGGTGCCAGTAGTAGAGTTGTTAAAAGTGATAATGGATGATCTTCGTCGTCAGTACCTGAGTATTTTAGGGGAACTAACCAGTTCTCTTGATCCTACAGCAGCCATTCCTGTTTCCCTGCTTTTTTCAGACAATGTATCCGTAGCCTCTCAGAAGGTTTTTGCTGATTATCTACAACGGATAGGATATGAGGTTGATCAAACGACTTTCATCCCGGCAGAAATGCTTGCACTCAGTTTATTTGAGAATGGCAAGTTGAGTCATCCACTACAAAAGAAAATAGTGATAGCAGAAGCATTCAATGAAAATCTGAATTATTCGCTTGTACAATGTTACAATGCATCAGCTGTAGAACGTATAGCCACACACACATACTCATTGATGGGGGTAGACAGCCGGATCAATGTAGTAGCCGCCTATGCAGTAAATTATATCAATAACCAGAGAAGACTTTTATCCAGCAAAGAAGAAATCGAAAAAGAAACCAAGCGTCATTTTCGGATGGCCAAAGAATGGGTCCGACAAATGGATACAGATGTCCGCCCGTTTATTGATGTAAAGTCTAACTTTGCTATAGAAAAATCGGCCGAAAACAAGGTTGTTCTGAAAAAAGATGAGATTGAACAGCAGGTAACTTACCATGTACGCAGTCTTGGACAAACATTCGATCAGTTTTTAACTAACAGTAACCATCGAACAGAAGATATTGACAAAATCATTTTGATTGGAGAAAGTTTGTGTAATAGTCAGGAACTTAAACTGGAATTTAGTCGATTTGGTGCCCATAAACTTCTGCTATGTAATGAGACCGATGAAAAAGGGATCTTAAATGGTGTTTTTTTGCGAAAACAATACCAGGAAAAACCACAGACTGCTCCACAGCCAATAGAGCAAAATATACCTTCATCGCATATCCCTCCCCCTTCACTGCAGTTTGAAACTGTTGTAGTTACTACACAATTAAGCATAGGTCAACAGCTCGAAATAGGATGGAATGACCGAATGATCAGAGCTTTGCACCTTGGTAATAGTTTATTCGTAGTAGTAAAACATTACAATTCGCAAATCATCACTGGTGACCAGTTTAGCATTGATACGCTGTTATTTGGACAAAAACCAGTTTTCAAAAATATAATGCGTAGCGGAAAATCATTGGGAGACTATACACCTAGCGGAGCCCTGAATGTTTTAAAGAAAGTATAATCCTTTATCATATATACTATTATTGCCAGAATAGTAGATAAATTGCCAGATGCAAGTACATCCTGTCAATGAGTATATAAAAAATTAATTAGTTATAGAAAACTTACACAAATCATTAGTGACTCTGGTATCATAACAAAACCTTTTATCGTTGGGAAGGGTTATAAGGAAGTAGGTAAATAGCTATCCTAGTAGAGTATCAAAACTACAAGATAGTATAAGTACTTAGTATAAAACACAAAAATAGTTGTCTGATAACAACCAACAGCTTAGTATTTATATCCTTTTTTCACGAAAACCTAATTATTATTGGTTAAACCTTACCAAAAACTAGTATTTATTTTATACATTTGTTTTTGAAGTTGTTAATCACTTACACCATGAAGCGTATTATCAGACATCCTTTTGCTCAGTTCTTTCTTCGGTTTCGCCTAATACGATTCGGAATTGTAGGTGCAATTAATTCAGTTGTTGACTGGGGTATATTTTTCCTGCTTTTATCCCAATTTGGGCCAGTGCATAAATTCTTATTTATCGAAACTGATACCTGGGCCAGAGGAATAGCCATGTTTGTAGGTGTAACATCTGCCTTTTTCATGAATTCCCGATTGGTATTTAAAGAAAACGGATACCATAATCACTTTCATGATGAAATTACTTTCTCAGAAAAAATGGGTATTGTTGGTCAGAGTTATGTAAAGTTTCTGGCTACCTATGCTATGGGTATGGGAATGAATATTCTTACCTATACAACCATGAAAAGATTACATATTGATGTATTTCCACCTGAAATGGGCCTGGGAATTTTCTCTAAATTACCAGCCTTGGTTGTAAGTACGGGCGTATCTGCAGTGTTTAATTACTTTTTCTGTAAACACTTCGTTTTTAAAGCAAAAGCAGTCTAATATACATTGCTATACATACAAAGAGCCTTGTAGGTTATCTACAAGGCTCTTTGTATGTATAGCAATCAGATGAGAATATGTATTTCATCTTGGTTTTACAGAGATACTATTTTAACTTGTACCTCAATTCATTAGGGTAAAAACATACTATGGCCGGGATCAACGAACATACTAACGACGATTCACCAAAAGAACAATCTCAATTTGTTACCAGTAACAACTCAATCCCTCCATCTGAAACAAACTCAGATGATGGTTCAGGGTTTATTATATCCAAGGATGCAGTCAATGACCCAGATTCAGGTACTCTGTCAACATCATCCGGTAATGATAATGCTTCTTCTTTTATAACCAATGAACCATCTGGTATAACATCCCAGACAACAGGTACAAATACAATAAATACTAACTGGTCGGGTATACGATTTACCTCCACATTCACAGATAGCATGCCTCTTGCCCAACAGGGGGCAATGAGTCTGACACAGAAAGCACGTCTTGATGGCAGATGGGTTGTAGTGAAACGATTGCTTCCAGAACATCGGACTAATCCTACATACATCGAGTTATTCTTTAAGGAGTATTTCAATGGCCGTGATTTACAACATGAACATATTGTCAACATTTATGGGCGAGGAGAAGATCAGGAAGGGCCATTCTTCTATATGGAATATGTAGATGGACAACCTTTATCTCATCGTATTCCGGAAGGTGGTATTTCTGATGAACGGTTTGTACGTAAAGTTGCAACAGAAATGCTCCAGGCATTGAGTTATGCCCATAAAAAACAAGTCTATCATCGTGACCTGAAACCAGACAACATTCTCATTACCAATCGGGGCGACAATGTTAAGATTATCGATTTTGGGCTGGCAGCTGCCGATACCTTTGATGACATCAAAAATGCAACCTTCATAGGGACGAAAACCTATGCTTCACCAGAACAAACATTAAACACTACCAATGTTGATGGAAGAGCAGATCTCTATGCATTTGGCATTATACTACTGGAAATGTTTACAGGAAATCCATCCAAAGATAGAATAGGTACTGTAAAACATACTCTTTGGAGAGGAATTATCCAGAAATGTACCCAACTGGAACCAGACGATCGATACCATAATGCAGATGAAATTCTGGATCTGATAGAGATCAATACAAGTCAGCTATTTAAAGCAACAACTGAAGAGAAAGTCGTTCCAAGGGAAACTATTGAACCCAATGCTCTCCAGAAGAAAGAAGAAGAATTACGCCGTAAAGAACAAGAACTCCAGCAGCGTGAGCAAAAGATAAAACAACAAAGCAAACCACAACAAGTACCCACACCTGTATATATAAACTCTGTTCCCACCAAACAAACGAACTATGGCTGGGTATGGTGGATTGTAGGTCTGGCAGCCTTGGCTGGAGTAAGTTATGCTGCACAGGAACAGGAAGATCGTTTTCTAAAAGTTATCCTTTCACTGATTTCCTTTGGTATCATTATACTTCTCTTCGTAGGTGTAATCCGATGGTGGCAACGACTTAATATTGGATGGAAAGTTATCCTGCTGGGTGTTTTGGCTGGTGGTATTTATTTTTACTATAAGCAACAACAAAAAGAAAAAGATGCGATAGAAAGCCGACTTACCAATGAAAGCAACTTAAAGAGTGTTATTGAGGATTACTACCATGATCTGGAACAACATAACTTTACAGCTGTTGAAACCTACTTTGCTCCTACTATAGAGAAGTATTTTAACAGAAACGATGTCAAGGTAGAAGAGCTTCAACCTATACTAACCAACTTCTGGGAAAAAACACCTGAAGATATGAACGTAATAGACTGGAGCACATTCAAACATGAAGTAAATACAGATGATGAATACGTCAAAGTCAGCTTCTATATGAATTACCACTTTCGCCGACGCACCTCTTCTGCCATGAAAATGGTAAGAGCTAAAACAGTTATTAAATTCAATAAAGACTTAAAAATATTTTATATAGCAGGTAATTAATAACACACCTTCTTTCTGAATAATCATACTGCTGTCAATATTTTTTAGATACTGACGTTTATTTTAACGAATTTGAAACTTATTTTCAGATTCGTTTTTTATTATGAATCAGTTTAAACAAATTAGTAAAGGCTGCAAAGGCATATTTTGTGCTGTGCCTTCACTTATTTTTCGGCCCATAGCTTTTGCTATGCCCCTCAAAATAAGTTTAGCTCGCTACAAAAGTCACCTTTTCGCTTCTTTATAATTTATTTGCACTGATTCTTTGTGAGAAAGTAACTCAACTTAGCATGGCCATTTTAGTAAAAGCACCTGAATTACCTTTTACAGGAGGAATCGTTACCTGGTGGGAAAAAGAAACAGGACAAGAAGTGCTGTTTGGAGATCTTTTGGTAGAAATACGGTCAGGTAATACCGATTATCCAGTAAAAGCCTATTTACCTGGGACTTTACTACATATCTTTGCTAAAGCAGGATCGGAAGTACAACCAGAGGCTCCACTAGCACTTATAGGAGAGCCAAACGAAAATATTGCAGAGTGGCTATCACTGGCTCCTAAGACAGATCACCCCACTACTTCACCAAATTCGTTTCAATCTGGCTTTACTCAAGTAAATCCAGAGGAATCTGATACAACCACTCAACAATCCGGGTTTTCTACTTCTCCATCCGATTCTCCAATTGCTACAACTCCCTCCAAAGATCCTTTTTCAGGTTCAGGTAGTAGCGGATCATCATTTACTACCAATGAAACGCCATCCTCTCCTGTTGCTCATTCTTACTCTTCAACAGAACATCTGACCACTGAACAAGCACAGAATCAGAGCTTGTATGGCAGAGGGTTTGATAAATTTGTCAAAATGCGACCTGTGCCTCAGCAGGGTGCTATGGGAGAATTGTTTTTTGCTACACAAGCTATCAGTGGCCGGGATGTGGTGATAAAACGGCTCAAGCCTGAACGGCGTGCTGATGCCAAAACCCGCGAATATTTTATGCGGGAAATTAACTTGGGAACAGTACTGCCATACCATAAGAATATCATCACAATACTGTATTCAGATGAGAATGAATTTGGTCCATACTATGTTATGGAACGGATCAATGGGCATTCATTACAGCACCTGATTGATAGTAATCAACTGCTTCCCGAACGACTGAAAGATATATTTCTGGGCATTCTGGAAGGTATACGACATATTCATGCTCATTGGATGGTACATCGGGACCTGAAGCCCATGAATATCCTGATAGATACCCAGATCTGGCTACCTAAGATTATTGATTTTGGCTTTGCCAAACATCCCTCTTATCCGGACATTGATGTATTTGATATGGGTACAGTAGGTTATATGGCTCCAGAGCAACATGGAGATCAGAAGGATGTAACCATGCTGACAGATATCTATGCAATAGGTTGTGTATTGTATGCTATGCTTAGCCGGGAACAGCCTCATACTATAGACCTTTCCAAAATTGCCGATCCGGTCTATGCAGCCATTATCCAAAAATGTACCCAGGCAGATCCCAAACAACGATATGCTTCTGTACAGGAAATTATAGATGCAGTAAACAAACGTATTATTCCACAGGAACCTGTCGTAGTGAAGAACGCTTCTGTTGAAGAATCTGTCAGCAGTATACAAAATCCATCATTGGAAAGTTTTAAGATATTTCTTAATGAATGGGCAACAGAAGCATTGCCTACAGGTCAGCGGTTATCCAAACTGACACTTAAACTTATTCAAAAACAGGCAGAAGCAGCAGGAGTAGATATTGAAAAGCTGGAATCTGAACTTAACGATTTTATTGAACTGTATGAGGAAATTAAATCCAGTGGCGAGCTAACTGCATTTAAAAAACGAAGTTTGCTGGTACAGGGCTCACTGGTATATATCTCAGCCTCTACTATTGACCGAATATTTGAGTTGTCAAATATTCCAGTATCTACCAAATATGCGATCAAAACCAGTGGTACATTTCCTGTGTATACAGCAACATCTCAACAAAAAACGTTGCCCAGTGAACCTTTAACACCGTCACAGCCAGTCAGTACATCCCCGCCTGTTGTTATACCTATACCACAACCGGAAGAAAAAAGTGTATCAACACCTTCTGCAGACTCTGGCTTTTCAACACTTATCAATACAACTTTATATGCCAGAGCAGTAGGACTATTTGAGGCCTTCGAAGCGGATAAGCTAACCACCACCTTACAATCAGACTCTTTATATGAAATTCACGTTATCAGTGCTACTACTGCAACTTTTCGGATTGCAGATAATGCAGTGGCTCAGGATGCAGCATTAAAGAATAAGCGTTTCTATCTGCATCCAGCCTGTGTACTGGCAGAGGTAGAACCTGTTTTAAATCAAAAAATATATACACTGCAAACAGGTAAACTGGAACGCAACGGAAATTTCTGGAAGATTACTGAGAAAGCGAAAATCCGGATAGGATAAGCTGATAGTGTCCTCAAATCTAACTATATCTCTCCATGTCAGATAGTATTTACTGGAACGAATCCTCTCCCTCTATAGAGCTTATTGCTCTGAATCGGATGGGTTATGGCCATACCCCGTCAGAACTGGAGAGAGTCCGACAGCTAGGCTTCAAAAACTATGTTGAGGAACAGCTCTATCCCAATGAAAATCAGGATACGGTAGTGCTTCAGAAGCTTTCTTTTACCCGTTTGCACATAGGATATACACATAAAGGAAACAAGGTAGCTGAGGACCGTCCATTACAATACCTGCAATCGTCCATACCACAACTCTGGAAACTCATACAGAGTGGAGACAAACTTTCCTACGAAGAAAAAATCCGTCCATTGCAAGAGGTTCGTGCTGCCACCTGGTTACGGGCGGTTTACAGCAAATGGCAGCTACGTGAAGTCCTCACAGATTTCTGGCATAACCATTTCAATGTAAACGCAGCCAAAGAAGAACGAATCGCAGCTACTTTTCCAGTATACGACAGAGAGGTTATCCGAAAAAATTGTCTGGGAAACTTTCGGATATTTCTGGAGGATGTAGCTAAAAGTACTGCTATGCAATATTATCTGGACAATGTCAGTAGTAAAGCAAGTCCTGCTAATGAAAACTATGCCCGTGAGCTTTTTGAACTACATACACTAGGAGCTTCTTATTATTACAATCACCTATATAATCGTTGGAAAGAAGTGCCAGGTGCTCTTACAGGTAGTCCCGTAGGATATATAGATGAAGATGTCTATGAAGCGGCCAGAGCCTTTACAGGTTGGACGGTTGCCAATGGTTCAGACAACGGCAAGGGAGAACACTTTCCGGATACAGGAACCTTTCTGTACTATGAGGGATGGCATGACCATTACCAGAAACGCATTCTAGGAACCGAACTTCCACCCAATCAGCCACCTCTGGCTGATGGTCAAAAAGTGCTGGATCTGGTAGCTTTTCATCCCGCCACAGCCTTACACATATGTACCAAGCTCTGTCAACGACTGATTGCGGATCAGCCCACCAAAGACACTATTCAGCAAGCTGTTAGGGTATGGAACGAGAACCAGCAACAACCGGATCAGATTCGAAGAGTAGTCCGAACGATTCTGCTTTCTGAAGAATTTGCTAAAAGCTGGGGAAGGAAAATCAAACGTCCTAACGAACTGGTTGCCTCTTTTTTACGTGCTACACAAACAGACTTTATACCGGATGCTTCTTTCTTATGGGCTAGCTCCCAGATAGGCTATCATCTGTTTGAATGGCCTACGCCCAATGGTCATCCGGATACAGGCACCTATTGGCTAAATAGTCAGATGATGCTGGCTCGGTGGCGTATCATGGAAGTGATGTTTCAGGACTGGTTTAAATCCTGTAAAATAAACTGGCAGCAACTGCCATCTGTAACGAACCTTACTGCCCGACAAATAGCTGACCAATATTTGAAACAAATCACTGGCCGAACTATATCTGATAAAACACAGGAAGTAGTTGCTAACTTTCTGGCTGTAGGAGGAAGCATAGACGAGCCTCCTATAGGTAACACAGAAGAGATTCAGTCCCGGCTAAAGAATACCATAAGCCTTATAGGAATGCTACCGGAATTTCAGATTCGCTAGTCCTACACCCCCTAATACATTTACCCATGAACAGACGTACATTCTTGTCAGGATGTAGTGCAGCAATAGCGGCAATGGCTGGTAGTCAATTGCATAGTATGACATTTTCTGCAGCGGACAACAATCCGGAAATATTTATCCTCGTTTTTCTCAGAGGTGGAATGGATGGACTACACCTTATTGCTCCGGTTAGTGATAAAAACTATATTGACTCCAGAGAAATAGCCTTACGAATTACAGAGAGTGGTTCACAGAAAGGCTTGCCTCTGATTAATACCCTTTCAGGGCAGGATTTCTATCTGCACCCCAAAGCGCAACCATTTAAAGAGCTTTATGACAGCAAACAGCTAGCCATTATCCATGCCTGTGGCCTTACCAATGGTACACGCAGTCACTTTGATGCTATGGATCTGATCGACAAAGGCGTAGCAGATACAAATGCAGCTCCTTCTACAGGCTGGCTTACGCGTTTGCTCGAAACCATTCCTCATACAGGAAAGCTACCTGCTATCAGTGCTACACCTCAATTGCCAGTTTCTCTATTAGGAAGTACTACAGCTAACTCTCTGTATGATCCCAAAGGCTTTACTTTAAACTCGGATCCCCGATTTACAGGCATTCTGAAGAACCTGTATCATGGAGATTCGGCTCTGGCCCGAACCGCGCAACAAACACTGCAAACCATTCAATACATACAAGGTAAACTTCCCCGTAAAAATGGAACTATCACTGATTATGTTCCGGATAATATAGCACATTACCCCAGTCAATGGCAGGTACAGGAACTAACCCAATCATTTAAAACATTGGCACAGCTCATCAAAATGGATGTAGGCCTACAGGTTGCAACGATTGATTTTGGTGGATGGGATATGCATGAAGGTCAAACATGGCTCTTTCCTGTACTTCTGGAAGGTTTTGCCCAGGCACTCACAGCTTTTTATAATGATATTCATCTGTATCACAAACGGGTTACCATTGCTGTTATGAGTGAATTTGGTCGCAGGCTCAGGTCCAATAAAAGCAATGGAACAGACCATGGCTATGGTAATGCTATGCTGGTACTGGGAGGAAATGTAAAAGGAGGAACTATGTATGGAAAATGGCCGGGTCTTGCTACTGAGCAGCTTGATAATCGCGTAGATCTCGCCGTGACAACCGATTACCGGACCATTCTTAGCGAGATATGTATCAAACGCTTACATACGCCAGCTATCCAGACAATATTTCCCGGATTTATCAAGCCTCAACTACTTAACTTTCTTAGCTGAAGATCTTTTTTCATAAAATGATAAAGAACAGCATTTATTCCTGTTGACAATCCTATAGAAAATACGACATCACTCATATAATGTACATTGAGTAATATTCGACTTAGGCCAACTAGAAGTATCAATGGAATAAATATATACATTAAGCGATTATATTTGAATACAAGAGGAATGCATAACGCAACAAAAATGCCTGTATGCAAAGATGGAAATGAGTCTGTATTTTCAGTTAAAGAACTATGCAGATCAAATCCATAGAATCCTTCCTGTAACAATGCAGGTCTATACCGTGGAAAGTTGGTCTTCAAAAACTGGATACTAGCCACTGTCGCCAGATAACTATATAGTATCATTAGAACAAGAGCAGGTGGTATTGTAAAAGTAAAAAAATAACGAAGAATAAAGAAGATAACCAAATAACAAGCTAGAATCAGGTAGGAAATTTCAAAACTGCCTAACAGAGATATTTTCTCCCATATTGAAAAGAGAGTTCTTTCTCCTATCTGATTGACAACCCATGGATCGATCCAGAAATAACTTATAAAACAAAGAAATACTATTCCCAGATAAAACTTTAGAGATAGCGAACGATTCACCTTTACAGATTTTTATACAACGAAAGGTGAAAAATATATCTCAATTCTCTATAATAAAAGTTTTTGTAGTCATACCTCTTAGTTCTTAGCTAGGTCCCAGGGCTTTTGCTGTACCTTATCTAACATCTTCACAATGGTCTTCTGAATAAACTCTTTCTCTGTAAACGTAATCAGGTGGCCCCGGTTTGCAATGAGAGTAATATCCAGTGAAGGCACATTGATCAACTTCTTACGGGCAAATTTTGCATTTGAAGTATAAATCAGATCATCGTCTGCTCCCTGAATATAAGCTACTGGTATTTTGATGTTTGACCATAAAGGCAACATTTTCTTTAGTTCCTGATAATGTGACAACTTTTCAGCATTGGCAGAAACCAGTGTGCGAGGCACCATCCATTTCAACGGAGGTATTTCCATAGGATAAGAAATGTCATAGATCTTCTCTTCTCCTGGTGCCAGTGAAGGCCCTACCAATACCAATCCATCTACCAGATTCGGGTAGTCCATTGTTAGCCGACTGGCAACAGATGTACCATAGGAAGTACCTACTACCACAACCGGATGATTGGGTCTACGCAGGCTATCGAGAATAGTAGCCATGATTTTGGCTTGCTTCTCTATGGAAGTCAAGGGATCGCCAAAACCTGAATACCCATAACCCGGACGATCCACAGCATACATATGTGCTCTGTGCAATAAGGTACTATCAGAAAGATAGTCTTTGTAATAACTTAATGAACTAGGTGCCCCATGTATAAACAGAATAGTGGCAGAGGTATCTTCCCCAATAGAAATATAGCGAATATCACGTCCTTCTGCTTTGAAATGCCCAATCTTCGGTTTCAGATTTTTGGTACTGAAATATTCATAGATGTCCTCGTTAGATTCTCTGAATTGTACAAGTTTATCCAATCCAAATGTGATGCCCAATGCTATAATTAATGTAATAGAAAGTCTTTTAATCCAGCGCTTCATAGTTTGTTTACGAATTTGTCCATAGCAGATAGCATAAACTTGCTGTCCTTTAGAAGACTAACACGAAAAAGTAGGTATTTTGTTTCTAAAAAAAATGCTCTTTTTCAGATTTTCTTACAAAACCTGAAACCAGATCTGCCTGTAGGAAATTCACTGTTTTATTGTTAGAACTTCTGTAAAGAAAAAATGCAGGATATATAAAACAGTTATGCTATTTTATGAAAAAAATTATTGCTCACTTCTGTACTACTCCCTTATGCAATACCGAAGAATGCCTATTGAAATAGAAGCCCCGGAAGGCTTTGGTTATGAAAATATTGACTGTAATTTATCGGAAAGTTCTTTCACAGATCAGAAGTTAAGCGACCTGGGTATCTCATTGGAAAATCTGATATTATTATATGGTGATCACAAAGGAAAACCAGAACTGAGAGAGTTACTTGCCAGTGATATCGGCTTTACAACCGAGGATGTGCTGATTACTTCAGGAGCAGCAACAGCCCTATTCATTGTTGCCACATCTCTGCTGGACAAGGGCGACCATCTGGTAGTAGCCAAATCAAACTATGCGACTAATATAGAAACACCACGAGCCATTGGAGCTAATATATCTTTTCTTAACCTAACGTTTGAAAACAACTTTGATCTGGATCTGGCTGAACTGGAAAGATTAATTACTCCACAAACCAAACTGGTGAGCCTGACCTATCCGCATAATCCAACCGGAGTGATGATTAATGAAGAAAAGTTAAAAGCCATTATACAAATTATTGAAGAAAGGCAAACCTATCTGCTACACGATGAAACCTATCGGGAAATGTGTTTTGTAGAGAAACTACCTGTAGCAGCTACCTTATCAGATCGGGTAATCAGCATATCATCAATGTCTAAGTCGTTTGGTCTGCCAGGTATCCGCATCGGTTGGATACTATCAAAAAACCAACAGCTGATGGAAACGTTTCTGGCTGCCAAAGAGCAAATTTGTATCACTAATTCGGTAATTGATGAAGAAATAGCATTTCAGTATCTGAAGCGTAAACAGGAGTTATTTGCCCCCAATATGGCCACCATACAAAAGAACTTTGGCCTATTAAAACGCTTCATGGAACATCAGCAAGTCTTGGAATGGGTAGAGCCGAAAGGAGGTTGTGTCTGTTTTCCCAGAATTAAAAAAGATATACCTGTAGATACAACCCGCTTTCATGATATTTTACTGAATACCTATGCTACTTATATAGGCAGAGGACACTGGTTCGAAGAGGATGCCCGCTATATGCGTATTGGCTATAGTTGGGACAAATCTGAAAAGCTGGAAAAGGGATTACAGAATATTCTAAAGGCCATTGATGCTGCCAGGATTTAAATAACCTATCCTGACGGATACCATAAGAAACAAGTCAGGATAGATCCTTATAACAGCTCTTGGCTTATGGAATAACTTTACGCTGGCGTAAATCGTCAAAAATGGACAGAAACATCTCTCTGGTTTCCACATACTCATGAAATCCGAAACGACGTGCCTTGGAGCCATCTGCAAACATATCGTAGTCCCAGGAAAACACGAAATCGCCAAAACCCCACGATGATACTTCCTGATAGGAATGAAGTGCGAGATTGTATTTTTCTATCATCCTGTTCCAGAGAAGTTCTTTATCGGCCATAATGACCGACAAAGACATCGGCAAAGGCGGGGCAGTCTCCAGTTCAAAGTAGCGGGCGATCTCAGGCCACATTTCATTCCATCGAAACAGATCTCCATTATTGATATTAAATGCTTGATTAGCACATCTGGTTTCAGTAGCAGCCCATACAGTGGCCTTTGCCAGCAATCCAGCATCAGTCATCTCGAGCAGTTTATCATAAGCTCCCTGCTTACCTGGAAAACGAAGAGGCAGATTCAATTCTTTGCTGATGGAAGCATATACTGCAATGACCATTGCCAGATTCATAGGATTGCCTAAGGCAAATCCACCTACCACAGAAGGACGAATGGCAGACCATGTCCAACTCTTTCCTTTTTGTCGTTCTTCAAGAAACTGTTGTTGATCCACGTTGAATTCAGGAGGCATATGTCCGGCATCTGTTTCCCTGGCAGGAGTTTTAAAAGGCCCCAAGTGAGCACCATATACCTTATAACCTTGCATAAGACTAACATGCTGTAATCGTGGTGCTATATCTTCAACAACAGTAACCACATTTATCAGCATTGCCAGGTTAGGAGTTACCAGTTCTGCCCAGGTAGGTTTGTCCTGATAGGCCGCATAGAAAATATGCGTTGTATGAGAAAGTGAGCTCAGTTTTTGCCTACACTCTTCTACATTCAGCAAATCCACAGCTATATACTGTATCCGATCTGTTGATACACCTCCACGTCGTGACAAACCTATAATTTCCCAGTCAGGTAGAGTAACCAGATAATCTATCAGATTGCGACCGATTACTCCCTGAGATCCTACTACCAACGCAACTTTCTTTTGTTTTGCAACAAGTACTTCTGACATATCCACAAGAAAATTAGTTTATAAATAATGATTGCGACGGCTATAAATGAACCCTTTGTATAGCTGCAAAGTTAAAAAGCAGGGAGAGGCTACTACTTGTATATTTCTATGAGTAATTGGTAAATACACTTGATGAAAAGATACATCCAGCACGAACTTTTAAAAATATCCAGCTTTACTACAAAGGAATGGATACATCCGGTGCATAACCACAATCACTTTGAGATTATATTTGTGCATAAGGGTAAGGGTATTCATTGTCTCTCCAACATGAAATATACCTATCAACCTGGAAGTCTTTTTTTACTGGCACCGTGCGACTTTCACCATTTTGAGGTACAGGAAGAAACAGAATTTACCTTTCTGAAATTTACCAATATATATTTATATGGTATGGGGAACACACTACTGCAAAGCCAATGGAATCAGCACATGGATCAGTTGCTGATTTATGTGCGTCATCAGCCGTTGCCAGTTATCAAAAATATTCAGGATGCCGAACAGCTGGAAAACCTGTTACGTTTGATTGTGAAAGAATGGCAGACAACTCAGGACGAACTGAATGAAACGATTTTCTTTCTAATCCAGGCATTTGTATCTATTATTAAACGAAACATACAGACACCTCCTGCTCCACCTGCATCCAAACACAGTGCCAAAATAACGGAGATTATCCATTACATACATCAGCATATTTACTCTATTGATCACACACAGATAAAACATCTGGCAGAACAATTCGGCTATTCCAGACACTACCTGGGTATTTTCTTTAAAGAACAGACTGGTCGTACACTTCGGGACTATGTAAATGAATACAAGCTGCATCTGATTGAAAATCGACTCCGCTATTCCTCCTTTTCTATCAAAGAGATTAGTGATGAGCTGGGATTTACAGACATGAGCCATATCCATAAATTCTTCAAAAGTTATCGGGGTATTAATATTTCCGAGTACCGGAATCAACTCACTAACAACGCAGTATAGATACTAATCGGCTACTGACAAACTTTACTGAATTCAAATTAGGACAAGATAGCATATACCAATCTAGTTGCATGAGGTACATAATCTGTTATGGTACAGATATCTGACAAAAAGAAACACTAGATACTCATTTTTTGCAAAAGTTTCAGGAAAAAGCAAGTATATACTCCCGTTTATAGTCTACTATGATTCCCGATCTGATACTAACACTTAAGAATGGTAAGGGTATAGATTTTTCTGGAATCTGTCTAAGCTCTATATTTCTCAGCAGTAATTAATAAAGAAAGCTATACAATGAATATTATCCAGATCAAAGAGACGTGTTTATATGTAACAGATTTAGACCGTACAAAGCATTTCTATCATGACCTGCTTGGGTTTCCCATTATTAGTAAAGTAGAAGGACGGCATGTATTTTTCAGAGCCGGAACGTCAGTGTTATTATGTTTTATTTCGGAGAAGACAAAAACAGACACACATTTACCTCCTCATTACGGATATGGGCAATTACACCTGGCTTTTGAAGCGGCTCCGGAGGAATATGAGGCTTGTAAGACCAAAGTTCTCAACGTGGGTATAGAAATAATTCATGAAGAAACCTGGAGTAATGGACAGACCTCTTTTTATTTTCGGGACTTTGATGGACATTTGCTGGAAATAGTTCCTGTTGGAATCTGGAAATAAAAAAATGGAAGCAATTAGCGTATTTGATATTTTAAAAATAGGAATTGGTCCGTCCAGTTCACATACATTAGGTCCCTGGAGAGCAGCACAGCGATGTATGCAGGAAGTTGGGCAAAAGATGTCTTTAAAAGAAATTGTAAAGGTTCAGGTCTTACTCTATGGTTCACTAGCGAAGACAGGCATCGGGCATGGGACCGATATAGCTGTTTTGATGGGGTTAAGTGGAGCGGATCCAGTTACGGTAAAGGAAGACGCCATTCCTCATATTGTACAAACCATTAAAGATACCTCACAGATTAATCTATTGGGACAGCATAGTATTCCTTTCAGCTATAGGGATGATATCTGCTTCTACCATAATGAATCCCTTCCTTTCCATCCGAATGGTATACAGTTTCATCTCTGGCTGGCGAATGGAGAGGAAATATGGGAGACATATTACTCAGTAGGTGGAGGATTTATTATAAAAGAGAACGAACAGTTTACAGGTAATAAAGTAGAATTGCCTTATCCGGTGCAGACAGGCAAAGACATTGAACGATATTGCCAGGAATTTCATAAAAGCATTTCTGCTGTAGTATGGGAAAATGAGAAAGTATGGCGGACACGTGAAGACATTCGTTCAGGCTTACTGAACATTTACCATGTAATGTTAAACTGTGCCTATACGGGATGCCATGCCGAAGGAATCTTACCAGGAGGGTTAAAAGTGGCACGAAGAGCTGGTGCTATTAATCGTAAACTAATGGGCGATCAGACCTATCAGGACGCCAGTGAATGGATTGAGGCGATTCGCAGAACGTCCAAGTCATTTGAATGTGTAACCAAGTGGATCAGTTGTTTTGCACTGGCTGTCAATGAGGTAAATGCTTCGCTGGGACGTGTTGTGACTGCTCCTACCAATGGGGCTGCAGGAGTAATTCCGGCAGTTTTGCTTTACTATGTCTGTTTTTGCAAAGATGTGAGTGAAGAGAAAATTATTCAGTTTCTTATGGTAGCAGGGCAGATCGGAAGCATTTTTAAGCAAGGTGCTACCTTATCAGCTGCAATGGGTGGCTGTCAGGCGGAGATTGGCGTTTCATCAGCTATGGCGGCAGCAGCTTTAACCGAATGTCTGGGAGGAAGTTCCGGACAAGCTTTGATGGCTGCTGAAATTGCCATGGAGCACCATCTGGGCCTTACCTGCGATCCTATTCGTGGACTAGTTCAGATCCCCTGTATTGAACGAAATACAATGGGAGCCATGAAGGCTATTACTGCTTGCAATATTGCACTGGAAAGCAATCCTTCTCTAGCCAAAGTTTCTCTGGACGATGTAGTAAAAACTATGTGGCAAACAGCCCTAGATATGAATGGTAAATACAAAGAAACCTCAGAAGGTGGCCTGGCTGTTTCAGTCAATGTTGCTGAGTGTTAGAGTGAGAGGTATGTAATTCATTTTTTGTCCTTTTGAAAGGATCTCTTTCTGAAAGGAGCACTCCTACTCCTCCCTGTCCTTCTGAAAGAAACTTCCCGACACGCCTGTCACGACTTGCCTGCCACGCATCGGCGTGAGCGGGACAGGTATGACAACTAAAGTGGCGTTAGTTTTTTGAGAAGAAATGCTCCAAACTCAAAAGCCGCTGGTCTTGCCAAGCCCACGACTTGGCCTGGCCAGGAAGATTCTTTCAGAAGGACAGAGAACTTATATCTCGGCAAGCCAGAAAGCTTATCTTTCTAAGAGAACAAACAGTATATTTTCCTCTTATAGTACAAACTCATCGTCATTGAATGATGTTTATGAATTTTCTATACTGAAAATTTTGCAGCCTTTCTGTTATTTTCATCTATTTTGATTGAATCCCAAACAATTAATTTGCACATTCGCATATAGACACTAGTCCAGCTGGAGAAAATATGAATTTTGAACGTGCATTACAGATAGCTACAGAAGTACATAAAGATCAGAAAGATCGGTATGGTGCCCCTTATATTTTACATGTGATGCGGGTCATGTTACGAGGTAAAAATGAGGATGAAAAGATTGTTGGCTTGTTGCATGATGTGGTAGAAGACTCTCCAATGACAATAGAAGATTTGCGTAAGGAAGGGTTTTCTGAATCCATTCTGGAGGCGGTGAATTGTCTTACACGGCCAGAATCTGAGTCGTATGACGACTTTATACAACGCATCAAAACCAGTCGTCTGGCGATTAATGTGAAGTTAAATGATCTGGAAGATAATCTGGATATGAGGCGATTGCCTTCTGTTACAGAAAAGGATATTCCCCGGATCAACAAATACCTGAAAGCCTATCATGAACTGGTAGTACTTAAATAACCTGGCCTCAGGAGAAAAATATAATCTACAATGAATTTAGCATTATAAAATAGAGTGAAAAAACTGGAGAAGTGGAAAACCTTGCGGTCAGAGATGGTTTTTGATCATCGCTGGTATAAAGTACGTAAAGACGAAGTACAATTGCCCAATGGGCGTATTCTGGACGATTATTATGTAAGTGTGCGTCCGGAAGTAGTGCTTGTATTCCCGATTACAACAGACAATGAAGTAATCATGGTAAGGCAATACAAGCATGGTGCAGGTCAGATACTGCTCGAATTGCCGGGAGGAATCGTAGATACTACCGATAGTTCTGTAGAGGTGGCTGCAAAGCGGGAGTTACTGGAAGAAACAGGCTATTTTAGTGAACAGTGGACTAAATTGGCTGTGATTTATGATGATCCAACCAAAAATACGAATCAGTTTCATTTCTTTCTGGCTGAGGGAGCCTATCATACCAAAGAACAGAAGCTGGATCATACAGAAGATATTATTGTAGAAAAAGTACCTTTGGAGGAAGTGATGCAGAAAGCAGTGCAGGGAGAGATCTGTGTAGCCAATTCACTGGCGATCATCCTGCTGGCACTGGAAAAAATTAAACAGAATAAACTGAAACAGTAGTACTGCTAGTTGAAAGTACGATCTTCTGATACTGTATCAGCATTTTACGCAGTTAACATATGACTTTTGCAGAGAAAGCCATTTCTTTTTATAACCAGCTATCTGCTGGAAGTGAGTTGCCGCATTCAGTGAAAACGCTGAATCCCTATGAGCAGACTGATGTAAAACAGATCGTAGTTCAGTTTTATGAGAAGTTTTATGCAGATGAGTTGCCACGTGTATGGATCATGGGTATAAACCCTGGACGCTTGGGTGGTGGTACTACAGGGATTTCCTTCACTGACCCTGTAAATCTGGAGCAATATTGTCACATTAACCATACATTCAAGAATACTACAGAGCTTTCCAGCCAGTTTATTTACAAATGTATCAACCAGTTTGGAGGTACGGATCGCTTCTTCAGCAGGTTTCATTTAGGAGCCGTTTATCCGCTGGCGTTGGTGAAAGAAGGTAAAAACTACAATTACTACGATTCGCCAGAAGTATATAAGGTACTGGAAACTTCTATACTGGAATATCTGAAGCAGCAAGTGGCACTGGGATCAGCAAAAGAGGTTATCTGTCTGGGCCAAAAGAACTATCAGTATCTGCAATTACTCAATAAGCAATTGGATTTGTTTGAGCAGATTCATGTATTGGAGCATCCAAGATTTATTATGCAATACAAGCGAAAAGAGATGACTGAGTATATAAAGAAATATGTGACTTTATGGGAAAATACATACACTCGTTAGGAAAGAAATCTCATAAGTAGGATATCGCCCTGTTTTTGATTTTTTTATACTGGCCTTTTTAATTGTTTTGAAAACTGTCTGTATCTGATTCACTTATAAATGATTTTGTCATAGCCATGCAAAGTAATCCTGAAAAAGAGAGAATTATCGCAACACCTAAAAATTCTGGCTGGAAGAAATGGGGGCCGTATTTGTCAGAACGCCAGTGGGGAACTGTACGTGAAGATTATAGTGCAGATGGGTCTGCCTGGACATATTTTCCTTATGAGCAAGCCATTAGTCGTGCCTATAGATGGGGGGAAGATGGAATAGCGGCTATTTCGGATACCAAACAACGCATGTGTTTTGGGTGGGCTTTCTGGAACGGAAAAGATCCTTATATAAAAGAGCGGCTGTTTGGAGTGGCAAACCCGGAGGGAAATCACGGAGAAGATGTCAAAGAACTCTACTATTATCTCGATAGTACTCCGACTCATTCGTACATGAAAATGTTGTACAAATATCCTCAGAATGCTTTCCCATACCGAAAAATACTGGAGCAGAATGCAAGGCGAGGTAGGGATGAACCTGAATATGAACTGATAGATACGGGAGTATTCCAAAAGGATGAGTATTTTGACATTTTTATTGAATATGCCAAAGCTTCCGAAGAAGATATTTTAATCAAAGTTACTGCCTGTAACCGTTCTGTAAAAAAGGCCCGTCTGGATATTCTGCCTACTTTATGGTTTCGGAATACCTGGTATTGGGGATACGAAGATCAGACCTATGTACCCAATGTCGCTGCTTCAGGTCGTAACTATATAGTGGCCGAACATGAGGATGTAGGAAAATACTATCTGTATTTTGAGGGAGAACCTGAAGAATTGTTTTGTGAGAATGAGACCAATCGGTTAAAGATTTTCGGACAACCCAATCTGCGTCCTTATCCAAAAGACAGCATTAATGATTATATCATTTCCGGAGGCGAAATCAAATACCTGAACCCTCAGAAAACAGGTACCAAAGGGGCTATCCGGAATACAGTGCAGGTAAAGCCTCTGGGAGAGGTGACCCTGCGATTCAGATTAAGCCACCGATACCTAGAAACTCCATTTATTAATTTTGATGAGAAGTTTACAGAGAGAAAAATGGAAGCAGATGCATACTATGCCGATCTGCAGAAAAATATAAAAGATCCGGATCTCCGAAAAATTCAGCGACAAGCTTATGCCGGAATGTTATGGAACAAGCAGTTTTATAACTTTAACGTAGATCAGTGGCTTACTGGAGATCCTGCGTCTGCAGCTCCTCCTGAATCCCGTTTGAATATCCGGAATCAAAGCTGGCGGCATTTGCACAATGGCAACATCATTTCTATGCCCGACAAGTGGGAGTATCCCTGGTATGCTGCATGGGATTTGGCGTTTCACTGTGTGCCATTAGCTAAGTTAGACCCGTCCTTTGCCAAACGTCAGTTGGTGATATTCCTAAGGGAATACTATATGCATCCTAATGGACAGATTCCTGCCTATGAATGGAATTTTTCGGATGTGAACCCACCTGTACACGCCTGGGGAGCCTGGAAGGTCTACTCTATTGATAAGGAGATGAATGGTGGTAAAGGTGATAAACAGTTTCTGGCTTCTGTATTTCATAAGCTGTTGATGAACTTTACCTGGTGGGTAAACCAGAAAGACAGAGAAGGAAATAACCTGTTTGAAGGTGGCTTCCTTGGATTAGATAACATAGGAGTATTCGACCGAAGTCATCCACTACCAAATGGGGCCTATATCGAACAAGCCGATGGGAGTAGCTGGATGGCGATGTATAGCCTTAACATGTTGCGGATTGCTATTGAGCTTGCAACGTATGAGGAAAGCTATCAGGAAATGGCTTCTAAGTTTTTTGAGCATTTTCTGTTTATATCCAAAGCTATGCGTAATATCACCGAAGATGAAATTGATCTTTGGGATTCGGAAGATGAGTTTTACTATGATATTCTTCATTTACCTGCTGATAATCAGAGCATATTACTAAAAGTAAGGTCACTGGTAGGCTTGATTCCTATGTTTGCAGTGGAGATTCTGACACCTGAAATGATCGGACAGTTGCCAGACTTTACACGTCGGCTGGAATGGGTATTGAAAAACAGACCCGATCTGGCTCGTATGGTGTCACGTTGGCACGAACCGGGACGTGGAGAGAGCCGGATGCTGGCATTGATGCGTATTCACCGATTAAAACGTACCTTACGTCGTATGCTGGACGAAACAGAGTTCTTGTCAGACTATGGTGTAAGATCTTTGTCTAAATACCACAAAGATCACCCATATGTGATGCAAATGGATGGCATTACATATTCGGTTCAATATCTGCCTGGTGAATCCGAATCGGGAATGTTTGGTGGAAATTCAAACTGGCGTGGTCCGGTTTGGTTTCCGGTTAACTACCTGATTATAGAATCGTTAGTGAAATATTATGAATACTATGGAGATGAAATGACCGTAGAATACCCAACCGGTTCTGGTACATTCCTGAATCTGAAACAGGTAGCCGAAGAACTGATGGCTCGCTTATTACGAATCTTTCAGTTGAATGAAAAAGGCGAACGACCATTCTATGGTGGAGATGCCAAATTTAACCATGATCCGTATTTCAAGAACCATATGATGTTCTATGAATATTTCCATGCAGATACAGGCCGAGGCTTAGGTGCTTCCCATCAGACAGGATGGACAGGTTTAATTACCGACCTCATCGACCGTCTGGAAACTGCCCGCATAGCCAGAGAAGGTAAAGCTGCTGAGAGTAAAACAGAGAAAAAAGAAGTGGTAGGACAATAGCAACAGTCTTTCTGATTCATCGATATAAACCCAAAATGTCAGTAGACTATGTATGCTGACATTTTGTTTTATAATGGAGGCAAGCAGATCTTCCTCAATTTGAAATATATTCTCTCATAAACTAGACTAAAAGCAACTTTATTTGTCACCAGACTTTACAGAGGGATAGAAAAGAAATCAGAAGGTATGTAGTTATATAGGATTTCTGTGTGTTAACAGCAGTGAACGTCTGTCTAGTAAGACTATACTACAAGTATCCGCTTAATGCTGCTAACATGAGTATATGATACCTTACCATGCCATCCTGAAAGAATTTTATAACAAAGCTGATATGTTTAGCTAAACGATTGTCGGAATTCCAGCGGAGAAAGGTTGGTCTTTGTTTTGAATAACTTGCTAAACGATTGCATATGCTCAAAGCCCAGTTCGTAGGCTATTTCACTTACGGTCAATTCGGTTGTAGATAGTTTTTCTTTGGCTTTTTCAATCAGTTTGTTGTGTATATGCTGCTGGGTATTTTGCCCTGTGAGCACTTTGAGTAAACTACGGAGATAGGTGGGTGAAACATTCAGTTGATCTGAAATGTACTGCACTGTAGGCACTCCTTTTGTGAGTAACTCTTCACTGTTGAAATAGTCAGTCAATACCTTCTCCAGTCGGTCAAGAATTTGATGGCTGCTTATTTTTCGGGTAAGAAACTGACGACTGTAAAAGCGTTCGCTGTAGTTGAGCAACGTTTCAAGTTGTGAGATAATAATATCCTGGCTGAATTTATCAATGTTTGAGCGGTACTCATTCTGAATATTCTGCACAATGCCATTAATAATTATTTCTTCTTTTTCAGAAAGAAATAAGGCTTCGTTTACTGCATAGTGAAAGAATTCGTACTTCTTCATATTTTTCCCCAAAGATGTATTCCAAAGAAAATCCGGATGAATGAGCATAATCCAACCTGTCGCTTTTTGTAATTCCTCCTGATCTATCTCTACGCCAAATACCTGATTAGGCCCGATAAAGAACATAATGCCTTCATCAAAATCGTATTGTTGCTGACCATATTTCAGTTTTCCAGTTACTCCTGACTTGATAGAAATGGAGTAAAAGTCAAATATGGCAACAACCTCCTTCCCTTCTTCCGGGAAAAAATGAATGTCTGAATAATCCACGATGCTGATAAGCGGGTGTGCAGGCTTAAGCAAAGCTCTCAGTTTATGAAATTCACTTATCGTTTTTATCCGAATAGGTTTTGTATTTTCCATATCTCAAAGTTACTTATTTCGTCTTGCCTTTTCGATAGATGAATGCATGAAATTAAGTGCAAAGTCCGGAGCAAAGCGACCTAATGTCTTCATCATCTTTGACATACCAGGCTTAATTTCCAGGTTGTCTTTCAAAAGCCCCTGAATAGACTGGCTTACCATCTTATCCACTTTCATATTCATACTGGGATCTACTAATCCTGTAAATGCATCTCCCAGTGACGTATCAGTAGCTGGAGGAGCTATTTCGAATACCTTTACAGGAGTATTCCTAAGCTGCAATCGCAGTACACGGGTGTAAGCATGTAAACCTGCTTTGGCTGCACTATAAATGGGAGATACCGGAAACGGAATAAAAGCCAGCCCCGACGAGATATTTACAATAGCAGCCGATTCTTTTGTTTTCAAGTGAGGCAGAAACTGATGATTCATCTGAATCACGCCTGACAGATCTATATCCAGTTCTGCTGTAATGTTCTCCAGACTCATACTGGTATCGTGTAAGCTCAGATTACGCATAATACCCGCATTATTGATAATAATGTTCAGATCGGGAAACTGCCGGGTAACCTTTTGGAAAAGCTCTTCAATGTCTTTGGGATTACTGACATCGCTTTGAAAGATGGCAACTTGTGGAAATTGTTTTTTGGTTTCGTTCAGTTTATCCAGGTTACGTCCTGTGATGATTATGTTTGCTCCTTGCTGTGTCAGTTGTTTTACGAATTCCAAACCGATACCACTGGTTCCGCCTGTAATCAGGATTGTGCTGTTTTTTAGTTCCATTGTCTTGTCGTTTTAACAATACAAATGTCAGCAGTTTCTCTAAGTCAGATTTAGTCAAAACGCCTTTCGTTGTAGGCAAAACGAAAGGCGTGGAATGAATTATAGAAATAGGTTTGACTATTCGCTTAATGCTGTAATGTAACGAATCTACTTACACTACAACAGGCAGCGATCCGCCATCGATAGCATAGTTTGTTCCGGTGAGATACGCAGCTGCTGGTGATACCAGAAAATGAACCAGCGATGCTACCTCTTCCGGTTCAGCCATCCGTCCCATCGGGATACCCCCTACCTGATTCATCAATTGAGTTTGTCCCTCTTCAAATGATAGGCCCGAAGCAGTAGCAAAATCTTCAATAACTTTTACCATAGGCGGTGTTTTAGTAGCCCCCGGAGAGACAGTCAGAACACGTACACCTTTGGAGGCAAGTTCGGTCGCTAATGTTTTGCTATAACTATTCAATGCTGCTTTGGAAACTGCATACGCCATATTGAGATTCCACAGAGGCTGTTTGCCTGCTACAGAGGAGATATGAATAATCACACCACTTTGCTGATCAACCATTTTAGGCAATAAGGTTCTGTCTAGTCGGATAGCAGCCAGTAGATTCAGTTGCAGCTCATTTTCCCAGTGTTCATCCGTTAGGGTGCTATACCCTCCTCCAGGAGTGGTTAAGCCACCTATGTTATCAATTAGAATATCTACTGTTCCAAACTTTTCATCTATCTCCTCTGCCATTTTTGTGACATCTTCCGGTTGAGTTAAATCAGCTGCAATAAAATAATGATCTAAGTTCGCATCGCCAGGATGATTTCGGGCTGTTACGATAACCTGAGCACCTGCTTCTGCCAAACGATCTGCGATAGCTTTTCCGATTCCTTTAGTTCCTCCGGTTACAAGTGCTGTTTTTCCGTTAAGTTCTGTACTGTGATTTTGTTGGTTTTTCATGGTAATTGATGTTGTGATTAATTATGAAATGAATGTTTCAAAATAAGGCGTACAAGAGTTGATAGATTAGTTCTAAATTCTGAAATGCTTGTTTCAGAAATGGGTAAAAAAATTTATTTGGAAAGTTGTTTAATGAAATAGTTGGCCATTCGCTGGATTTTGACAGGATCTTTGTACAGAATATACGATTCATTCCATCCAGTCCAGGTACTGATAAAGTAATCTGCCAGAAGCTGAGGATCTTCTTCGCTGGAGATTTCACCCTTTTCCATTGCTTTTGAGATATGAGAGCATATAAACTGATAGGAGTATTCGCTATCTTCCTTTAGGATATCCTTTATTCGCTGATCATTGGTTGCCACTTCAAAAGCTGCCTTGACAGTCATACAACTCTCAGTGCCACTGACAATCTCTGCCACAGCATCATGAATGTAGTTTACCAATATGGTAAAGGGTGATTCTGCACTTGTAGCCCGCCTTTGAAGATCTCTTTTCCGGATCTCTGTATAGTGCTTCACACATCGGACAAACAACTCTTGTTTATCACCGATAGTATTATAGAGGCTGCTGCTGTTTATCTTCATGGCATCGGTCAGGTCACGAAGAGAAGTGCCGTTATAGCCCTTCTCCGAAAAGACTTCCATAGCCTTTTGGATTGCTACCTCTTCATCAAATTCAACATTCCGTGCCATTTGCTTACTCTATATTACTCTACAAATGTATAGATATTTTTGAAACATATGTTTCAAAATGGAAAATATTTTTTCCTGTGCTCTGATTCAAGGCAAATACTTATCTACAACATCCTGACAAGCAATAAGATAATTACCAACTGAATTTCCACTAAATAATATCTTCTTACAAAAAATACTCTATCCATCAGGAAGGAACCTGTGACAAGGTTAGTGGTATTTGGGCTTGGAGAATATTTTTTTCTCACAGAAACCGAACGCAACTCTATTTGTCACAAGTTTCTTTCAGAAGGACAAACAGGGAGAGTTCTTTCCAGAAAGACAGAGAGAATATTTTTTAGAAAAAAGGAGATTTCATGCATTAAAAAGGTATGGACTTATCTAAATCACCTTAAAATGTACCAATGCCTTGAATATACCGTCATTGTCCACATCCTCTGTGATGTAATCTGCGATTTCTTTTACATTCTCGTTGGCATTGCCCATTGCTACCCCTATTCCGGTATATTTCAACATGGTAATATCATTCCCCCCATCGCCAAATGACATGGTCTCAGAGACATCAATTCCGAAATACTGGCAGAAAACATCAATACCTACCTGTTTGCTTTGTCCTATGGGATTCACATCAGCAAACAGCGGAGTCCATCGGGAGGCTACACAGTTGGGCATCACCTTTGGCATAAACGCCACTTCATCTTCAGGACTTAGAAAGATGTTGGCTTGTAGAACGCCTGTGATATCCGTATGCTCTCTATGTACCAAAGGAGGAACGGGCAGGTTCAGGTGTGCATACATACCGGCAACTTCAGGTGTGACATCGTTGATAGATACACTGTTCTCATACATTAATGAAAAGCTCAGGGGATTGTGCTCTGTGTAGTCAAGCAATGTTTGTATGTCATTTGGGTCAATGGCTTTACGAAATAATACACTTCCGTCTGGTCCAACACAGCATCCCCCATTAAATGTGATGAATCCATCAAAATTCAGGTACCGGATATGATCGATAGCTGTAATTGAACGTCCTGTGGCAATGATTACCTTGATTCCTTTTTCCTGAAGTGCTTTGATAGCCTTTTGTGTTGAATCGGGTACTGCATGGGTAGTGAAACTGACAAGAGTGCCATCAATGTCAAAAAAAACAGCCTTAACCGAAGGTGATTTCTCCGGCATAGAATTGGATTGAAAAGTTTGCATATATATGTGATTAGTTCGCTACCAAAGCTGGGCTTTTTGTATCTTCTAGCCTGAGGTAAGCAAATATTCCTTTTAGGAATAGTAGATAAAAACGTTTAGTTTATAATTTCCTTTCTGAAATGTATTCCCCAACCAATTAATGGATCCAGCACTTTTTCCAGAGAAAGTCCAAGCGGTGTGAGTGAATATTCCACTGTTACAGGAATCGTGTCATAGGTGGTACGGATAACGAGTTTACTTTCCTCCAGCGACTTTAATTCCTTGGATAGCACTTTGGGCGAAATATCACCAAGATCTCTTAGTATCTCCCCAAATCGTTTGTTGCCATATGTCAGTGCCACAATGATAGGGATGCGCCATTTGCCCTGAATCACATCCATAACATCTTTGGCAGCCCTTAAATTAGACACGCAGGCGACACTTGTCTTGTACTGACATACGTCTTTTGTCTCTTCTTGTTCCATATATTTTTCACATGTCCAACAATACTTGCTTACCTACAGGTAACTACTTACCCCAAGGTAACAACCGTAAACTGAACAGTAAATGTAGCTACTTTTACCTCATCCGGAACAATTTAAAAGCGAAAATCGGAAAGTATCCTTACAGGCAATGACTCCCTCTATGTGAATCACCCTGCCTCCAAACAGAACGAATCATGGATCTAAAAACCTCACTGTTAACTGAATTTACCTACGAAGCATTTCTCACACGCAGAATGCTGGAGCTTATCCCTTTTGATAAAGCAAACTGGAAGCCCCACGAAAAAAGCATGAAATTGCAGGAACTGGCACTACACATAGCCACTATACCTACTTGGGTAAGTCGTATCATCACTACTCAGGAGCTGAACCTGGCTACTACCACAGAAACGAACTTTCTGACTAGTGACGAGCAGGAGTCTGCCTCTGGACAAACCGTACAGACGGTAAACTTGCAAAACACGTCACAGCTTCTGGCTCTGTTTGATGCCAACACCCAACAAGCCCTTGCAGATGTAGAGGCTACTACCAATGAAGACCTTATGCAGACATGGACTATGCGGGATGGGAAGAAGGTATTTTTCTCACTCCCGCGTATAGCAGCGATACGCAACATGGCACAAAATCATACTGTGCATCACCGCGGACAATTAGGAGTGTATTTACGTTTGCAAAATATACCCTTGCCCAGTGTATATGGTTCTACTGCTGATGTAATGGTGTAGATACCAGGTTTAGAAACTATAATTGGTTTTGTCAGTGAGTTGCTTATAAGTAAAGTACTGGCGAAATTCCAGAGCAGACATGCGGGTTTGGCTTTTGAAAAGTTTATGGAAGGATTGAGGCTGTTCAAATCCTACTACTCATTCATAGTCAGACCGTAGCACCCAATGACTATATAAGCATACTACCATGTCAGCAATATTAATAACCTGAGCCTAAAATCCTGGCTTATACGTCAAAATAACCTGTTCACATTTTTTAGACTTTTTCAAAATCCATTGTTCTGAATCGTTCTTATAAATGAATATTTTTTTTCTTTTGAACAAGGCATACCCTATTGACGTATCCGGTTTTGCAATTACATGCAGCGTATGAGGGCTATATTCTAATTTTAAGCCAACAAAACGGATCTTTTCCCCATCCAGAAAACACTTTCCTGTTTCAACAACGGTAGAACGATTAAAGTAGGATACCACACCCTGCATGACATATTCCCCATTATCCTTCAATATTAAATTTGTATAGAGAGTTTCTTTGGAATTATCGCTACAATAACTTCCCTGAAGCTTTACCGGCTTACAGGCTAAGAAGGAAAGCACAACGAATCCACACACAATCAATTGATTTCCAGGGTATTTTGTAAGCATCAGAGAAATAGGTTATTTTTATAGTTAATTACTCCTATTGGATTAGGAGTAAGATATAAAATTTGACAACCTAAAGTTAGTAGCCTGTTAAACTTCTCTCAAGAATTTAAAAAAAACAGGCAATCATATTTTTGTATGTCTCCGCCAAGTGATGGTATTGTCAGCTCCACGCCATATGAGCTTCTCATAACACTATATATCTCTGTATTCTAAAGGGTTGAAGTCTTCACTTATGAACTACACACTATTCATAGGTAAACAGTATGGCAAGTTTTGCCAACAGTTGAAAGTATCCTTGCTGATACAAACTATTTTTCACTCATCCTCTCAAACATGAGCCATTTTTAGAAAAAGAGGGAAAGGCACTTAGAAAAATAATAAATGCAACATCAACTTCTATAAAAATTAACATTGCATTTATAGGTAGTGAAAGAGCTTCTTTATTTGAGAATTACTTTTTGACTTGCATTCCCCTTGTCCGTTTTAAAAACAATCAAATAGATACCTGCACCATTATCAGACAAGTTTATTTCCTTTCTGATGGTTGATCTTGATATGATTTGTGAGTTGATTCTTTGTCCTAAATGGTTATAAATCTCTATTTCCTGGATCTGAACAGATGCTTTTGAGATATCAACAGTCACCTTTCCATCTGTTGGATTGGGAGAGACTACAATTGATCGGCTCCAGACAGGTTGCTCTGTAGCAGTAGGTGAAGGAGTAAATTCAACTTCACTAATGGCAGTCCCACCAAGAGTAGTGACACTTACTTTACCAATCGTTACTCCTGTAGGAACTGTTACAACTAATTGAGTTTCCGTAGCCGTAACTACAGTAGCAATCATACCATTAATTTTAACAAGATTATCTGATGATACTTCTTGGTAGTTAGTCCCAATTATAGTGATTTGTTCACCAACCTTAGCTGTCTCAGGAGTAAAGCTGCTGATAGTAGGTGGTAGAAATATTACTCCTTTTTTAGATAGCTGATTTTCTGGAGCAATAACCGGAGGTACATCATAGAGTACATTGGTTGTAGTATTGGTCCGTACAGGATCATTATAATCGAAAATAATATCGGCAAAGTTTTCTATTTGTGTCTTCTCTGGTAACTCTGCTTTTGGCTTGATCGAGAACTGAATAAAGCCATTACTACCTTTCTGGTCATGTGTGCTGTCAGGAAGATTAATATCACTAAAAGTCCAGGTTAATACAGGTTTTCCTTTGCCACTCATTTTTAATGAATAACTATGTGATGCTGCTCCAATCTGTAATGTAGCAATATCCAGGTTTTCTGATAATGTATCTATAACCACAACTTTATAAGCATAGTCAGTCCCTGTATTTTGAAAGCGAATAGTATACTTTAACTCAGAACTTGTTGGAGTATAATGATTTGTCGTAGTTCCGCGAGGACTTACTAGCTTGTCATTGGGATCAAACGAATCAACGATTGGTAAACACTGAATAGCTACTTCAGGTTCTGCATCATCTTGAGGTAACATATCCACATAGCCTTTACTAATTATATCATTAACAGAAGACACACAACCCTCAATCGTAAGGTTAGTTTGCATTTTATGGGGATGACCTGGTCTCTGATCAGCTTCTAAACGAATAGTTTTTCCATTGGCAGGGATTTTTAACACTAAACTGTCCCCTGATTCCAGCTTATATTTGCTGTTCAAAGCGAGTTGGGCATCGAACAATATTCTGAACTCGGCGCTATCAGCCATAAACTGTCCAATATTTTTGATTACCATATGCACTTTACCATTTTCCACACATTTACCATTAAGTATAATATTAGAGTTATCCCATTGAGACTCTTCTGGTAAGGCATAGTCATTGGCAGGCATAATCCAGACTTTTGTACAAGCTGTAAGGCCTCTTACACTGGCAACACAGGCTACGGAATCTGAAATCCAGATACTACCTGCCTGATTAGGCATCAATACCCCAATAGAAAATACATAATTAGAATCTTTGTCAATAATATATGGCTTATCTGCAGATTTGAAGATGATATGTGGTGGACATTTAACATATACTTTTACGTTTTCAGCTGTTGTATAACCTGTGTTGTGATAAGAAATAGCCGTTGTTCCATTCATACATCTGCGTCGACGATCAGAGGTCACGCTGCTTACTAGAAAAGGATAAGTAGTGACTTTGTTAGCAAAGTCTACATTTTCAATATCACCACTTTTTAGCGTAATTTCTGGAGAAACATTGTTTGCAGGACAGACAGGCTGTAATTGCTTTCCATTTGTCTGCACAAGGACTTGACTAACTGTATAAGTTCCTGGATTTACCGCGATCTGGTAACCTCCAGCAGGACTAGTAAATCCATAATAATTACCAGGTTGTGCTACTACTATTATGCCTGGTAATGACTGTTCCGTATCATCAAACCGACAATTCTGATTTTCATCTGAAAAAATGCGCCCAGTAAGTAAGGTTTGTTTACTATCTGTCGAAAAAATTAATACTCCCAGTTCACAAAGACAACAAAGCTCTCCATTCTTATTCAGCTGAATATTTCTGGGACTGGGAATGCTATTTATTTTTGTAATTAATTCGCCATTGGAATCAAACTTTTGAATACCATATTGATCAAGCACCCAAATATTGCCCTGCTGGTCTTCAAGAATATCCAAAGGAGTGCTATATGTATCTTTCTCCAGATATCTCAATGCTATCTTTAACAAAAACCTTCCATTGGAATCAAACTTCTGGATATTCCTATTTTTGTAATCTCCGACCCAAAGGTTTCCAAGATGATCAATAGTTAAACATTCGGGAGAGCCAAATTGACCATTTCCATCTCCTTTACTACCAAACTTCTGCAAGAACTTCCCTGTCCGATCAAATTTTTGTAAACATTGTGTATAGGAATTAACAACCCAGATATTCCCTTCTTTATCAAAAGCAAGATCGGTTGGGTTGGCAACCTGCCCGTCTGTAATACCTTTGTCAATAAATACATTTAAGAACATACCTGTTGTATCAAATTTTAAAATACGACTATATCCATAATCAACAACCCATAGAACATCTTGTTTATCCCGCACAACATTCTTAACATAAAGGTCAGATCCAAACTTAGTTATATAATTACCATCAGAATCGTATTTTGTCATTCCACTTATTCCATAGTTCCATATATTTCCTTTATCGTCTAAACTCATGTGTACAAGTGTTCTAAGTTTGTTAACAGAGGTCCATCCAATCATACCTAATAACTTGCCCCCTGAATCAAACTTTTGGATACGACTATTGTCCCAGTCTGCAATCCAGATTACACCCTGGGCATCAACAGCAATACCAGTTGGAGTGCGAAATTGTCCATCTTCATTCCCGTATGAACCAATGCGAAGCAAGAATTTCCCTGTAGGATCAAATTTTTGAATACTATTTCCTTGTTGAGTTATCCAAATATTATTCTGTTTATCAATCATAATGTAGTCAGGGGCAGAAAGCGTTCCATCAACAGTTCCTTCCCTACCAAACTTGAACAAAAACCTCCCATTAGAGTCAAACTTCTGAATACGATAGTTTCTTCTATCTGCTATCCAGATATTATTTTCTGCATCAACCGCGATTCCTTTAGGATAATTAAACTGCCCATCTCCTGAACCAAATGATCCAAATTTAAGTAATAGTTTTCCACTTGGATCAAATTTTCGTACGCAGTGGTTACTTATATCTGTTACCCATATATTGCCTTGTTGATCAACTTTTACACCTTGAAGGGAGGGTTTATTACCATCTGTGCTATCTCTATCTCCAAATTTGAGTAAAAAGTTACCCTTAGAATCAAATTTTTGTACATAAGAAAATCCATTATCTGTTACAAAAATGTTTCCCTGTTTATTGATCGCAATATCGGCTGGAATACTAAATTGTCCGTTACCTAGTCCCTCCTTACCACTTAGAAAAAGTATTTTTCCTGTAGGATCAGTTTTTATGAGTATTCTTGATCCGCTAATAGCATATAAATAACCATTTTCATCAAAAGCAATTCCTAATGGACGTGGAATTGAATTAGTACCCATTCCTCCCTTAATATAATAATCCTGTCCAATTACAGATGATCCAGACAATAGTAATAATCCAACAAATAAGTATAGAATTTTTCTCATAAAAGATAGTAAGCAAATTACCCATTACAAAATTATATAAATTTCTTTTTAACAAATATTCAGATTTGGCTAAATTCTTACGCGAAACCTTATTCTTTTAGACAATGTTCAAGCACTAACTTTAGCAAAAGAAATTGTCTCAGAATACATTTGGTTTAAGAGATCTGTATATCTCGTATAACTATCCTCAATATGTTACTTTTAAATAGTTGGGTTATAGACGAAAAGATTTGATTCCCAATAAGATATGGCTAATACAATTAGCCATATCAATGTAAAAAACTATCGTTCCGTCTACTCTTGGATTACTAATTAATGGCCAGCACATTGAAAAGACAAATCAATTTGAGGATGAGAGGTCAAGGCAGGTAGGAGAATAATAAAACAGAAAAAAACGAAAAAAAGCGACCTGCCTGTGTATAAGAATAGTAGACCTGATAGTTATTCTGTCAGTCTGGCTACCATTGTTGAATGACAATACCGAGTTGTTTGTCCGTCAGTGCGAATTCTCTGGCACCCCAGGGTCTAAGGGTTACCGTGTTAAGATTAGGGTGCAAGAATTCGGGATGTGAAGAAGATACTTTGCTGTACACTCCTTCAATGTCATTGGTTACTAACCTGAATTCCGGATTGTGTTCTTTGGCCAGGTTGGCATCCTCAAACAGGTTGATTCGTAAATCACCTTTTGCCAGCACACAGAATCGTTGTGGGGCATGTAGCTCGTTGTATGAAACTTCAAATTCCAGGCAATCTACGAAGAGCTTTAGCCCATCCGTAATATCCTGGTAAAATACATTGGGTACTAATTTGCTAAAATCCATGATGTAAACGGGTTTGGTGTCAGAATAAATGTACACAATAGTAGTCTATATTTCTAACTGTCAATCTTTGGGGTTTGATTACTTCATCCGATGGGATGTATTCGTAGCGTTCCACTCCCAGCTTACGCCATTATCCGGAGAAAAAGCCTGACTCCATACAGGATTGTTCTTATCGGTTTTATCCCAGTGAAACATCACGATAATAGGTTTTCCTTTAAACACATCTTTGCAATAAAACATACCGATATCTCCTTCAAAGGAACCTACCATAGGCGGGTCCATTACCCCTCTGTTGCTATCGGCCCAATAGATGAGCACCATATATAGCACCATCATAGTTGCTTTGCGTCATAATAGTATCATTAATTATTACTTTTGCATTACTTATGGGTATAGAGTCTTTCTCAGTTGTCTTTAAAATGATCTGCTTTTTAGTAAACGAATTGCTGTTTTCTTGTTTAATAATTAGTTTCTCCTTTTTAGGAAAGTTTATATTCATAATCAATGTATCTTCAATAGTCTTCCAGGTGCCATTGACAATTCCTTTACCTGCCACATATTCATTTATGTAATATTTAAATGTATGATCTTTGTTAAGGGTAAGTTGGTAGCAGTGAAAGATATCCTTACATTTTCCATATGTACCATATATCCTCTTTGATGAGTGTACAGAGAATGAGTATAGCTAGAAGATTACGTAAAGAAAAGGAACAAAAACAATCTTTGTATTTATCATAAAGCTTGTATCAAGTTTTGTTTTCTTTGACCCTGGATAGCCTTTAATGCTTAAAGGCTAATCCCACATATGTGATGCTATATAGACTTATTCGTACATAATTCTCCTTATAGAAGAAATTGCATTTACAAACGAGATTCCTTCCAGTCCATTGGATATAAATATATTCAAAGGTGATTGATTATACAGATCTACAATTATTGGATGAGATGCATCCAGATCTGATTTAAACTCAGGATTGAATTTTATTCCTTTACATATTCTATTGCTATAAAACGAATATTTTGTTTGTTATCAAAAAAGATAATATGCTTGGAAGATAAAAGGATAAATTCATTATTGATTGTTGTGAAGTAGTATATCAGGAACTCATCTGGTGATAAGTTAATTCGATCCAATAGATGTTCAATATCTACCTTATTATGAGTTTTCTCATCTATCTATAATTGTACTCTTCTGGCAGACATTCTTTTTGATGCTCTTTCTCTTCCAATGTAATGCATACAGTTGATTTAACCTTTTATAGCATTTATACTTGTTGCCTTATCAACTTCACATCTACTATTCTTTATGCTCAGCCTATACTACAGCAATGATCAGTAGACTCAGGCAGGATTCGAACCTGCAGTATTACCCCGAATTTATATCCCGTTTGTATGGCAGTACAGTTTACAGCAACGTTCTTATGGATACCATTCCACTTCTGAGCTATGTAAATATAAGTATTTAGTAGGGTTGATTTGTACAATCGTAAAATTAACTTTACAGCAGTAACAGGTGAGAATGCAATATGTTGCTTTTGAATTTTATCTTTGATGCATAATTTATCCACTATCTATTTTGAAATAAAATGAAAACATATACCACATGACAGAAAACGTTTATAATTCATTTTAATTATGCCAGTTATCCGTACGTTGGACTCGCTCCTGGAAATGATCAAATCGCCAGATATTGAACTGGTAAAAAAGGCCTTTATTCTGGCAAGAAATTCTGAGTTTGCCTCTGCATTTAACAAGTACATCAATCAACTGTTGCCTGTTTATCAGCAACAGTTTAAAAGTAAACGAGTTGCCATCAATGCGGCTAGTTGCCATCAACTTTTTCAGTCCCCACATTTATACCATTACCAACCGGCAGGCAACACTCTGCCTGAAATCATTTTTGATCTGGTCAATCTTCAGAAACTTGTAATTGAACAATCATCGCTTTCCTTTCTTTCCGACAAAATAGAATCTTTACAAAATCTGGAGCAACTATGTCTTAGAAAAAATCAGTTAAGCAAATTACCCCAAAGTATAGGGAAGCTTTCCAAACTGGTTTTATTAGATCTTCCCAATAATCAGATACAAAAATTGCCTGAGCAGCTTGGAGATTTACATAATCTGGAGAGGTTAGAAGTGGTTGGTAACCGGCTTACCAACTTGCCAGATACGATTCAAAATCTGAAAAATCTGAAAAAACTTGACTTTGGAGGCAATTTTTTCACACATCTTCCTAGGTGGATTTCGGCATTGCCTAGATTGAGATCTCTTTATTGCTATGAGAATCAGTTATCCATTCTGCCAGATGAGGTATCTTATCTACCAAGTCTGGAATCTATTATTTGCAGTTATAATCAACTCGCATCCTTACCTGAGAGTATAACGGGAGCCAAAACGCTAACTGCACTAAACTGTTCACACAACAAATTAACACATTTGCCAAGGCACCTGGAAAATATGGAGCAGTTGGAAGTATTAAGAATAAACCACAACAATCTTTCTCAACTACCAACAGGTTTAGAAAATCTGAAGAATCTGACTCATTTGTCTATACACTTTAATCCCTTCCCAATCATTCCCGAAGTGATTTGCCAAATGAAGAGCCTGCAATACATTGATTGTGATAAGACGCAGCTACGTTCTCTGTCTGCTTGTTTTCCATCACTATCAAATTTGAAGAACTGTAGTATATACAAAAAGTAAATTCTTGTTATAGTCTCAGGCAGTATTGGTAAGTATCTACCAATTTAATTGAAAAAATGTATGCGTCCAATTACCTACCTGTACTCAATTGGACGCATACGATAAAATCACTACATAGGGGGTCAAGGTTAGAGAATCCATTCTCTCCTATCCTTCAGAAAGGAAAAACCCTCCTTTTTTCCTTCTGAAAGAATCCCCCTTTATCTGTCCTTCTGAAAGAATCCTGTGACAAATAGAGCTATGTTTGTATTGTGAGAGAAAAAATACATTCAAGAATACAAAGGCCGCCGGTCTTGTCACGCTTGTCCCGCCGTGGCGGGAAGGTCGTTTCAGGAGGACAAAAAAGGGTGAAAGGTAAAACCTTCAAAATTGAAAAAATTATGGGAGACGATAAGGTGTCTGTCCCGTTCCAGCTTGTTGGTTGAAATCTGGTTTAACCGTTCGCAGATACGTTCAGCAGACTGGATAAGAATTTTAGTAGAACGTATATCTTCAGACAGGTCAGATACCAATTTCAGACACCCAGGTAGGTCTGTTGCAAGTATTCCTTTAAACCAGCAGGCTTACGACCCAGCAGGTTTTTCAGGTCCGTGCCAGGTACATCAAAATCCCCATTGCGCATAGCAGTAGAGAACCCGATTGCAATCTGTACAATATGATTCGGCAGTCCTGCAGCTTTCAGCGATTCGGTAAAGCGGGTGTTATCAGGATTGGTGTATGTAATTCTCTTTCCTGACAACTCAGAAAGAATGTCGGCGATATCCTGAAAAGAATAATCAACCTCACTGGCAATAGAATAGATACGGTCTTCATGGCCTTCGGTGGTAAGCACATTGGCGTTGGCCTCTCCCATTTCGTCCCGAAGAGCAAACGGAATACGTCCTTCGCCAGCCGGAAATACAACACCCTTTTCCAGTACCTGATGCCCTATGTAAAAGGGAATCATTTCAGCATACAGATTATGACGCATAAACGTATACTTCATACCGCTGTCTTTCACATACTCTTCGGTTTGAAAATGATCAATCATAAAATCCCGTAATACTGAGGTATGTATATCCTTTATACTTACACCTGTATACACAAAATGCCTGACACCTGCCAGCTTAGCTGCATTGATCACGTTTTTATGCTGCCCCAGACGGTCGTTAAAGTCATTTGAACTTACTAGTACTGTCTTCTCTATATTGACAAATGCATCCGTAAGCGAAGCCGAATCGTGATAATCACCGATCCGAATATGAACCCCAGCTGCTTTCAGGTCAGCGGCCTTGTTTTCATCACGGACCAATACAACAATCTGGTCTGCCGATATTTTCGTTAGCAGGTGTTTTACGATTGAGCCGCCTAAGTGACCGGTAGCCCCTGTTACTAGAATCATGCGTTTCATTTTTAGTAAGTGAAAACAATTAAATTACATTGAGCGGCTTGGCCACAACGACGATCTGAAAAAAGATAGTATCGCCGTACGCCAATGCCTTCATTGTAGGGATGAGGCAAAATAAGAGGGGCAATCGCTAACATTCACTATTGGTTTCCTGGAGGAAACCGGTTTCGTTGATGAAACCTCATTGACATTCTTTATCTTTATATTCGTTATGGAAATACACGAAGAATATATCAGCGAACAACGCATTGAATCTATTAAATGCGGGAAAGAGGGTCTGTTAGCCATTAAGGATACAATGATCCTGCTTTCAGGAAAATGGAAGATCCAAATCATCGGATGCCTGATGATATATGGCTCCATGCGCTTTCTGGACTTACGAAGACGGGTAGACGGTATCGCAGCCAAAATGCTTTCTAAGGAATTAAAAGAACTGGAGCTAAACGAACTGATCCAGCGCAAAGTGATGCAGACAAAGCCGATAACGGTAGAATATGAACTTACCCCACATGGTGAAAGTTTAGTGAATGTAATTAGAGAGCTGCGGAGCTGGGGCACTTTACACCGCCAATACGTATTCCGTAAATAATAGGAAGCTTAGTCTCTTATCATGCCATCTCAAGCTTTTTACCACACGTTAAACTCTTTCTGCCAGACAGAATAGAAGCAATCAGACCGATGGCTCAGTCCAGATATAATAACAGAGTATCGGTTCCCCTGTTTGAAATAGAGGAACCGACATGGATAGATGTTAGTCATTGTTCTCAATAGATAGAGCCAGTTCTTTCTGTGCATCCAATGCTTCCAGCCTTGCTACTAGTGCTGCACGCATATCACGATAGGCATCACCTCCAAGAGCCACTCGCAGTGGAGCTGGCGAAATGTCTATACTGTTTATAATAGCCTGTACTGATCTATCTACATCATTACAGATCGGAAATGTGCCAGCTGCGATAGCACGCCTTACATCGCCTGCAGGTGTATTTTCATAGGCTTCCATCACAGGTGCTGTTGCCAGACCTGCTCCAAACGAGGTCGCATGTGCCCCAGGCTCTACAATCGTAACTCCAATATTCAGAGGTGCCAGTTCTTTGGAGATAGTATCACAAAACCCTTCAATGCCCCATTTGGAGGTATGGTAGTAGCCAAAATTAGGGTAGGTAGTTTGCCCTCCTGCAGAAGACACCTGAAGAATCCGCCCATGGCCTTGTTTTCTCAAATGTGGCAAGGCAGCCCGAATGACCTGTATTGAACCGATGATATTCGTCTCAATTTGTTGACTAATTTGTTCGTCGCTCGCTTCCTCAACAGCACAAAACAGGGCATAACCTGCATTATTAACCACTACGTCAATTTGACCCACATCTGCAAAGGCCTGATCCACCGCTCTTTTTATTGCCTTATTGTCGGTTACATCCAACACAGAAATCCATAAATTGTCCGGATACTGTGCTTTGAGTTTGTCCAACGCATCTGCTTTGCGTACAGTAGCCACTACCCGGTCGCCTTTCTCCAATAATTTTTCGGTCAGTACTCTGCCAAACCCAGTGGAGGTACCGGTTATAAACCATGTTTTCATTTTGTATCGTCTTTTAATGAATGTATTACCATACAAAATTAGGGTGCACCTCGTGGTAGATGCTAACCTGATTCAAACCAATACGGACCCAAATCAAACTATCAGCGAAAGGAAGACGGAGATTGACCTGTATGTGTGCGAAAGGCTCTGGCAAAATGTGTAGGTTCCTCAAAACCCAGACTAGTACTAATCTGGCTGATACTCCAGTTGGAATGAATAAGTAAGGCACGCGCTTCCTGCATCAGTCGTTCATTAATCAGTTGGGTGGTGGTTTTACCTGTCACCTCCTTCAGTGCTCTATTCAGATAATTGGTATGTACAGATAGCTTGTCTGCATAGTGTTGTGCCGTCCGTAGGGTGAGTTGCTGATGTGGGTATAGTAGCGGAAACTGACCTGACAGCAGGTTTTTGAAGGCTTCTGTGAGCCGGCTTGCAGCCGTCTGACTGCGTGGCATGGAGTCAGGTTGTAGTTTTAATGCACCATGGATGCATTCTAGTACATATATAAACAACAGGTCATATTTATAGGCATAGGCTGAAGCTTGCTCGGTAATCATTTTCTGAAAAAGATCCGCAAAAAATGCTCTTTCTTTGTCAGTCAGTTTAAACACCGATTGGGCACTCCCATTGAAAACAGCCCAGTCTGTGGGACGAATATAGGTATGTAACGGAAGGAAATCTTCGGTGAACATACAGCTGTACCCACTACAACTACCTTCATGTATTTCCCACCGGTAAGGGGTTTCACAATTGGTAAAAACCAGAACCCATTCGCCAGTATGTATCTTGTATTCATTATCCTGATAATAATAGGAGCTATTTCCAGTCACTAGTGATATCTTATAAAAGTCCTTGCGACTGTAAACAGTTGTTGCTGCTACACTTTCAGCCGAAAAATCATCCAGACGAACGGCAGCAAAATAACCCGCAGCTGGATCTTTGACCTCCAGTGCCTGAGGTGCGAAAACATGTATCGGTTGTGATTCGATCATTTACAAAAATAGCGATTGTCTAAAAGGATATCTAAACTATTCGTAAAGGAGCTCAACGAGCAGATTTTTTACAAGCCTCAATTAGGCTACTCACCAAAAAGGCTGCAATTATCATTCCCGTAGCTATTTTTAGCTGTTATACATTATTGGTCATTCGTGAACATTGTACAATGACCACTAACGATTGCTATAATACACTGCATACCTGTATCAGGCTTTGTATTTTTATATACAGCTTTTTGTATTTCCTTCTGATGTATGGTAGTAACCTCCGGGTATTTAGTGCGAAGTCGTCTTACCAGAGCTTGCAAGCAAGATATCTCTCACCTTATTCCGGGTATCATACATATGGATTTCTTCAGAATTGCAGAGTATGATAATTCCGATTTTCTTTTCCGGAATCAATGTTAGCATGCTTCTATACCCCAGATCACCGCCTCCATGTTCATAATTCATCAGTCCCTGATATGAATACATAAACCAGCTTAAGCCTATGGATACTTTACGTTCTTTGTTGGACACAAAAGTGGGGGTCAGCATCATAGCATGTGTGGCAGGAGAAAGAATCTGAGTAGACTTATATCTTCCATTATTCATATTGGCAATAGCCCAATGTGACATTTCCAGCACGTTTGTGTTTAATGTCGAGCTGGGTGCATGCATTCGGTTGTAGGGGTATACAGAACTCACTTTCGGAGGATGGCCTATATGTGGGCTTGTACGCAAGTCCTTCTGTATTTCAGGCGCATAGAAGCTACTCTCGTTCATTTCAAGGGGTAAAAGGATATTCTCCTTTACATATTTTTCAAATGACATACCAGACACCTTCGCAATCAGATCAGCCATGATATCAAAGGCCATGTTGCTATAATGGAACTCCGCTCCCGGAGCACTGATCAATTTACTGTCAGTCAAGCTTCGGGTGTAGCGCTCTGCAGCACCTTCATCAGAGGTAGCTTTTTCCCACTCATAATCTTCCACATCCGGCAGCCCAGAAGTATGATTGAGCATTTGCCGGATGGTAATGTTTTTATAGCGTTCATCGTTTAGCTTGAAATAAGGCAGATAAGTAATCAGCGGTTGGTTGACATCAAGCTTCCCCTTCTCATAGAGCTGCATGACAGCAGTAGCTACAAATGTTTTGGAGACAGACGCAATATGAAAAATGTGTTTGGGCTCTAACTTTTCTTTAGTCTCTATATTGGTCACCCCAAAAGCCTTACTATACACAATATCCGATCCGTTTGTGATGGCTATGGTGATACCCGGAATGCCTCCTGTGTCAATCAATGACTGAAGAAATGTTTCAATTTCACCAAAGGCACTGCTCTCGTTTTTTGCTGGCCTTTTAGCTGTGGAACAGCTGAGGCTGATCAACACACAAATAATTCCGAATAGGGTAAGTCGTTTTAGCATAGTTGTCTGTTTGAAACGGTTTCTATTATCTATGGTATTACCAATACTAGAAATCTTCTTTAAACTCTTCAATAGAATAACCCATAGAGAATTACCTCGCTGGGTTCATTTCTATTGCATCTACCTGTGCATTCGACAAAAACTCATAAGCGATGTTTTTGTATATCAATCTTATATTCTTTCTTATATCCCCTTCTTTCCTCCGGTTCGCAGGTAAGCACATATTTCCGTCCCATTCTTTCAAACCGGTATTGCTTTTTTGGCATCGGATATGCATTTTTACTATTCTCTGCTATCACCTTTTGCAACGAATCACTCTTAACTTCTGAAAGCACTTTCCCGGACTTAATAGCATACGTGACAACATCTTTCCAGTAAACAGTCTTTACAAGCAACGTTGAATGAGTTGTATCAACCCAATGACCTCCATATGAGGAGTTGAACTTAGCTTGCCAGATCACTTTCCCCTGTTTGTTAAATGCAGAGATATTTCCCATAAAGGAACAATAGATTATAACATCATCACAAAGAAATACGGGTTGAGTAGCATACTCTGTAACAGGCGCTCGCCAGACTACCAGTCCATTAACTGGGTTCAGACAATACAGAAAGTTTTTATTACCCCTAACATCGATTGTATTGCAGTATATCTTGTCATCATATATAATGGCATTTTGTAACTCTCTCATCAAAGTTGTCCAGCCAGAAATCGCCTGGATTAAAAACTGGAATGGGCGAAAAATGGTCAAAGCCGGATTGGCATCCCGAACATGAGGTCAGGAAAATCAGACTGGAAATCAGTAGGTAGAAAGTTTGTTTCATGAATTGTCGGTAACTCGTAAAAATGCCTGTTTTATATCTATAGGGACTAAAGTTACAAAAAGGCAAATCTTTATCAAGAGGCAAGACTTATTCCTTTTAATCGACTAACAGCCAGATACTTATAAAAACCACTCTTCCTATATACAAAACACTCATTCCTTAGCTAGGGTAAAGGGATACAAACGCAAAAGTCAGACCCTTCCATCCACGGCCAATCCTACACAAACAATTCAAGATAAATGGAATTCTTACCTTCTTTATAGCGGAGTAATGTAACTCTTTTCGACTAGTGAAGAGTGAGGCAAGGAGATAAAAATACTATTGTCTAATACCATTATCTTTTGCAGACAGTGTATTTGGATCTGCGTTTAAACCTGTATTCCTCGAAATACGAGTTTCCAGTTCATGGTTAAGATAATATAAGCTTACATAAAAGTCAGGGTTAAAATACTCAAAACGGGCATAGATCCAGTTAATTGTCCGGTATCTTCGTTCATAAAGCCATCGGGGGATATCTATCTGCCAGATCAGTTCTTTTTTCTCATAAAAAATCTTATCTCCTTGTAGAGGGGAGCGAAAAATACTTATCCGTATATAAGATTCGGATTCCATTGTATTATTAGTATATCTTCAGGATTGTATATACAAAATGCTTTTCGCTGATAAATCAGACATAGATCTGAATAGTATGGATCTATCGAATCAAACACTAATTTGCTACCAGATTTACTAACCTAACTTCATAGAGACAAAGAAGGTCAATATATTCCTTGAAGAAGGTTGTTTGGTGGAATAGTAGTATGGAAAAATGGCTATTTCTATGGTTCTGAATCAAAGAAAGACAGTGTTACCATGAATACTGCTATTTCTCAAATAAGTAACCAGAAATATACGGTTGAAGATAATTTTTTTATGCCTATTATAATTTTTGTGTAAACATCAAAACAAATCCAAATTATCAATAGTTAGCCAATACAGCAGCTAGCAGAGTAGTCACCTATTCAGTCCTATTACTTATAATACGACTCATCTTATAACCGTAATCAGATAGAGCCACCTTATGATGCAGTTGATGAAAGAATGACAATGGAAGGGTTATCACATATACTAAAGTCCCAGTCCTCCAGTTTTAGTATTTGAATTATTTCTGTTTGCAGGCTAGGTCCCATTTCATCTAAAGTACCAATACAATAGTATCGTACGCCTTCTACTTGCGGTAACATCTCATCTGCAAAGCCATATTTCATAATATTATCTCCAATCGCCATGCACATCAGTCTTTTTTTCAAAAAGAAATGACAATAAGTTACTTCTACAGAACTGTTTTTAGCAAAAACGGGAATAGATAAATACCTCATAACCAATACTTTTTATGTATATCAAATATAGAAGCCCTACAAAGGCAGAAAGTTGATAAATGTCATATTTTTTACTGATTATTTACATTGTCACTATTCTTATCACTCTACCATAAAGCCTCCATATCTCTCCTCAATCTTTCGCTAAATTTTTTACTATACAAATCGGAGTGCTGAAAGTATAAAAGCAAATATGCTGTTCTTTCATGGTAACATCAATCAGAAAAAACAGATAACTTATCAATGATTTTTATCATTAATTCTAATAGGATTTCTCACTTTTTCAGCTTTTAGCTTCACCTAAATTTGTACAAATGCCCACCTATTCATCTGTTTGGTTCAATGCTTTGTTCACTTTACATTCAAGTCAATGGCGTTTTCATTATTAATTGTAGAAGATGATCCTGATGAGATGGCTCTTCTATCCATTATATTCAGAAAGTACTTCCCTTCCTGGAAATTTCTATTTCTCAGTGAGTATGATGAATTGATGGACTTTCTCACAAATGGATCAATTGTCTCATTCATTTTACTGGATATGCATTTGGTTGTAAACAATGGGACAATGATCGTTTCAGAAATACGTCAGTTACATTGGTACACTCAGATACCTATAGCGGGATACTCATCAGCCTGTAGTCCGTCTGCTGTTGCTAACTTTCTGGAAAATGGAGGCGATTATTTCTTTGAAAAGCCCTATTCTCTCGATGAAATTGTAGCACAATTAAAAGAACTTCCTTATTTACAACCAAATACGAATAGGACAATCAAAACACATACATATTTACAGTCTTTCAGGAGTTAAATACGAGTATTTCACTGTCAACACATATTCTTTATCCTAATTGGTTTTTATCAACAGGAAACTCCCAATTATACCAGTAGGAGATTTTGCAGAAATATTAATCGCTTACCCAATGAAATCAGTTCCTTTTTATTTGTTAATAGCAGAAGATACTAAAGAGGAGGTACTTCTCCTGAAACGAATGTTAAGCACCTATTTTGCAGATTGGAAGTATAGGATTGTAAATGATGGAAAGGAACTGATGGCTTTTCTATCTGAACATCCTGCCATATCCGTAATCCTACTGGATATGCACTTACCTGGAAAAGATGGGCTGATGCTCCTTTCAGAGATACGGGAAACGAAAGAATACAGGCATATTCCCGTAGCAGGCTACTCCTCTTCAGCCAGTGCAACTACTGTAGAGGCTTTTCTAACAAGTGGTGGCAATTATTTTTTTGAAAAATCTCTTAACTACGAACAATTTATTTTTGCATTCCGAACCCTACCATCATTGATAATAAATAAGGAAGTACCTATACCTACATTTTCTTCTGTTAAGACAGATAGGATATAGCTTGTGTAGGATAAGATGACTAGTACCAAAATGGCTTTCACAGACTACCATACCTGCTGATCGTCAGACAAATTATATTAAACACAGGTATCTGTGGTAACTTCTTTCCGGAATACCACATGTATATCTGATATAGATACGTTACTACCAAATCTGCATACTAAACCACACCAACAAAGACAACCTATAAATAAAATTTAAAAAATACATCTGTTTTTATTTATACACAAATTGTTATGGGTTTGCCTTTAGTTTCTTTCAAAGATTACTCAATCCGATTAAAACTTGGTATTGTCCTTATCTTCTTTGTAATAATAGCCTTGTTTAATCTTTTCAGCGTTTCCTACTACCTCAAAAAGCAAAAAAGTGATGCTACCGCCATTGATGTGGTAGGTCGGCAGCGCATGCTTACTGTACGTATTGCATTTTTATCTGAGATTTTACAAAAGCAATACAAAGAAAACATCGCCACTGAGCTTCAGAAAACCATAGAACAGGCTAATACTTCTTTTTATGCGATTAAACATGGAGGACTAGCTCCTGAGGTAAACTCAGAGATCCCATTGCCGCCTGCACCCGCAATCATTACACCTCTGCTTCTGGAGGTAGAGGACTTGTGGAAAAAATACAAGGAACATGCGTCTCATATACTGGAAACTCACAACGAAACATCTGAAACGTCACTTACTTTTATCGAAGCCAATGCGGGTGAACTAGTTCGCAAATACATAGCATTGGTCAAGATCTATGTAACTCAGAGCCAGGAAAAACAGGAGTCATTTGAGCACTTTCTGGTCTTGCTTTTTACAGCAAATCTTATTCTGGTAGGATGTGCCTTTCTGGTCACAGAAAAGTATATACGAAAACCCATTCTAACCCTGCAAAGCGATGTAGAGCGCCTCTCTTCCGGTGACCTCTCCCACCTGGTAAGTTTGCCTGGTAAAGACGAGGTTGGACTCACCGCACAAAATCTGCACAGATTGTCTGACTTTATGAAGACCGCCTCACTTTTCGCAGTAAAGATTGGACACGGAGAGTTTGATTCGTCCTTTACGATGGCGAGCGATAAAGATCAACTGGGTCAATCTTTGCTTACCATGAGGGATCAGTTGCACACAGTAGCAGAAGAAGAAAAAAAACGGAAATGGGCGAATGAAGGTATAACACAGGCGACAGAAATCATACAGACATACAGAGAGAATTTTCAGCAACTGGGAGACAAACTACTGGTATTTCTTACACATTATCTGGAGGCAAACCAAAGTGCGTTGTTTGTAACACAGAATGAATCCAATGAGGAAGAGATGTATCTGACCTTGGCATCATGTTTTGCCTGGGGACGGAAAAAACATCACCAGAAGCACATTCAGATAGATGAAGGCCTGACCGGACAGGTACTCAGAGAAAAATGCACATACTATCTCACAGAAGTACCGGATGACTATATAGAGATTGGTTCCGGACTTGGACATGCTACGCCCAACTGTATTCTCATTGTGCCGCTAAAGCTGGACGAGATGGTACTGGGAGTATTGGAGATTGCTGCGTTTAAAGAAATAGAGCCATACAAGGTTCAATTTATTGAAAAGCTGGCAGAGTCTCTGGCACTATCGATCTCAACTTTTCGTACCACAGCCAGAACACTGGAACTCTTGCAGCAATCTCAGCAACAGGCAGAAGAACTGAAAGCCCAGGAAGAAGAAATCCGACAGAATATGGAAGAGTTGCAGGCTACTCAGGAACAGGCACTACTACTTATGAAAGAAGAGAAAGAACAAAGGAAATACCTGGATTGGGAAATCAAAACATACAAAGACGTATTGGGGACTACAGGTATCTGGGCCGAACTTGATCCGCAGGGTGTGATCACTGACTGCAATCAAATGTTAGTGGAAACAACTAAATTTACAAAAGAGGAACTGGTTGGCAAACCCTATGTGTACTTGTGGAGCAAGGAAACGATTGACCAGTTGGGTACCAGTTATCAGGAGAATCTGCAGGCTGGCGAACCATTCCAGGCTATTATTAGAAACCGGACCAGTGATGGCAAAGGCTATTGGGCCGAAAGCAGCCTCTCTCCTATCCGGAACAATCAGGGAGATATTCTGAAATACATCCTGATAGAAGTTCCTTCTATACATAATTCCATACAGCGAATTTCGCTTTCGTCTATTCAAACTACCAATCCATATTCCTTTTAAAAAGAAACAAGAAACACCTGTTAACCACCGCTGATACTGCCAGAACAGAAGAAAGCCCAAGGCTTCTTCTGCTGGCAGTTTTCAAAATGTATCAGTTTGAGAAGATAGAGATAGGCGTTATCTGTCTATACTATGCCTTATGTGCAAACTGATTTTGGGTAACAGCAGACAATGAAAACGTAAAGACACTTCCTTTTCCCTGCTCACTTTCGATTTCCAGACCACCTCCATGCATTTCAATGAAGGCTTTGATAAGGCTCAACCCTAAACCAGAACCTTTTTCGCCCTGAGTGCCAAAGGTGGTCATATGCTCCTTATTTCCCTTTCGTAATAGCTCCAGCAGCTCTCCGCTAATTCCTGTACCCTGATCTGTAACCGAGATAAGAATTTTCCCTTCCTTTTCCCGCGCCTGAAGCACAATTGTATCTCCTTCTTTGGAAAACTTGAGTGCATTGGATAAAAGGTTTCTTAAAATAGTCCGCAACATAGCTATATCTGCTACTACCTGCAGATCAGAAGGGGCTTTACTGATGAGGCAAACTCCCTTCGTCTGACACAACAGGTCTGTCTGTTGTGACAAATTCTGAAATTCATCTCTTATATACACAATGACAGGCGTATAGGTCATAGACTTAAACTGCGTTTTAGACCAGGCAATAAGGTCCGAGAGTAGCTTCTGGGTTGCGTCTGTATTTTTCTGAACCTTGACTAACCGTTTTGTTATTTCGTCTTTTGACAAATTATCGATTTTCCGGAGTAACAGTTGTAAGGTCATGTCCGTATTGAATACGTAGGTGATCAAATCATGAGCTACCAACGAAAGAAGCTTGTCTTTGTATTGGCTATGAGCTAATATTTGATCATTCAGTTCCTGTATTTCTTCCTCTCTTTTTTTCTGCTCTGTCACATCAATGGCAATTTCAAGCATAGCTGGAAGATGCGATCCTGAAAACGTAAACGCCACCTTACTGGTCTGAAAATACCACATTTGACAGTCTGGCATAGTCAGCCGTTCTTCATAGGTATGTACCGTGCCGGGAATCTGATGCATGGGGTCTTTCAGATTGCGGGTTACCTGATACTTCCACCCCTTCGGCAATGGCGGTTCTATCTGATTTAGTAGTTCTTCAACCTTTTTGCCATAGAAATCAGCAGTAGCCTGATTTGCCAGAATAAATTTACCTTCCCGGTCTTTAGCAAAAAGACGGTAAGGTACCAGGTCAATGGCTTCCCGTAGCCGTTTTTCTGCGGTGTGTAGATCCAGCTGTGTTTTGACCCTGGCCAGTAACTCTTTTGCCTTAAAGGGTTTGGTAATATAATCTACTCCTCCTGCCTGAAATGCTCTGTCAATAGCTTCCTCATCGGTATGTACTGTTAAAAAGATAATAGGAATATGACGGGTTTGTGGTTCTGCTTTTATTTGTTCAGCCAGTTCGTATCCAGATATACCAGGTAAAACAATATCAAGCAGAATCAAATCCGGTTGTTTTTCTATACAAACCTCCATAACCTTTTCCCCATTGCCGGCAAGTAATAGGCGGTAGAAAGGACTTAAAATCGAAGCCACCAACTGGAGATTGTGAGGACCATCATCTACAGCCAATACAGTATATTTGTGCATAATATCCTTTTGATCAGGTAAATAATCTCTTAGTTGTTTGTCTCAGCATCGGATGGAAGATCAACTGGAAAATCGTGTAGTAAGAATTTTAGCTTTTCGATCTCAAATCCATTGTACGCAATGCGTAGTTGATTCACATAATCAGCCAATAGAAACTGAAGTTGTCCTTTCTCCATAGTGAGTTCAATCTCATTAATCAGATCGGCTATAGCATCAAAATCCACTATATCGGCTATCTTCATCGCTTCCCTATTGAGATATTCCAGAACAGCGGCAGATTGGGTTAGCAGCTCTTTTTGCTCTGTCCAGGAAAGGGATGTATACTCTAAGGAATCACCTATACTGATATCAGTAACCAATTCAGCAGGGCTTTCACCTATATGTTCAGCTTGATAAGGCAGATAATCCATCAGTACCTTGAGAAGTTGTTGTTTAGCAACAGGTTTTCTGAGTATTCCATCAAACATCTCACGAACCATGCTCTCATCAGTGCTCATCAATGAAGCTGTAAACGCAATTACCGGCGTTTGAAGAGCCAGTATCTGTTTGATCTCCCGGTTAGCCTGGTAGCCATCCATTCCGGGCATACGCAAATCCAGTAAAATCAGATCCGGAGAACTTTCCTGTATTACGTGTAATGCTTCCTGTCCACTACCTGCTGTCAGAAGTTTCAGATCATATCCGGAAAGATATACTTTCACCAGTTCCAGATTGGTTTCTGAGTCATCCACTACCAATACAACGGCATTATGGAAAACAATATTAGTTGTTTTCCAATCTATACTCATTCCTTCCTCTACCTCTTTCTCAACATAGCTGACATCAGGAAGAACAAATGTAAAACTGCTTCCCTCTCCTAAAACACTCTCTACGGAGATAGTTCCACCCATAAGCTCTACCAACCGTTTGGTAATGGTAAGTCCCAAACCACTTCCTCCATACTGTTTTGAATCCAGTGAACGTGCCTGAGTAAATTTTTCAAAAATAATTTTTACATCTTCTTCGTGCATCCCAATGCCTGTATCTGTTACCGTAACACTCAGATCCATGTGATGTGTGTCTGCATTCTTATCAGGCATCTGAATATATACATCAATACTTCCGGAAGCAGTAAACTTTACCGCATTTCCAATCAGATTAATGAGAATCTGCTTCAGTCGTAAGGCGTCCAATACAATGGTGTCGGGTAAATCTTTTTGCAGGTTGATATGCAGATGAACAGACTTTTCAGACAAAGCCGGAACAAATAAAGATCTAATCTCTTCCAGCACATATCTGATGTTTGTTGGCTCCTTGACCATTTGCAGGTGACCTGCTTCAATTTTAGAAAGATCCAGCAAGTCATTGATCAGTGATAACAGATTTTTTCCACTACTATGAATGGTACGCAGATAACTGATAGCCGTTTCTTCCTGGCTTGTTTCCAGCAGTGTTTCCGAAAATCCCAGAATCGCATTCATAGGTGTACGAAGTTCATGACTCATATTGGCCAGAAACTCACTTTTAGCCAGATTAGCCTGTTCTGCCAACTCTCTTGCCTCCGCCAGCTCCTTATTAGCTCTTTCCAGCCTAGCCTGATACTCCTTGATTTGCGTGATGTCAATCGAAACACCAATCACACCAAATGTATTTCCTGTCTTATCCTTCAAAGGCACTTTGTCCGTTTTAAACCAGATGGTTTTACCAGGAGGAATAATTACCTCTTCTTCAATATCCAGCATAGGTTCGCCTGAGTCAATTACCTTCTTGTCGTCTACCCAGTATTTTTCAGCTTCAGGAAACAACTCAAAGCCTGTTTTGGATAGAAGTTCTTCCCTTGAAATATTAACAGCCTGCTGATAGGCTTTGTTAAATCCCAGCATATTGTTGTTGCTGTCTTTCCAGAAAATAAAGGAAGGCACAGTATCCAATACCTCCTGAAAAATATTTTCTCTGGATTTAAGATCCTGCTGGTAAGCAACCAGATTGGTTAACTTAGCAGTAAGGAGGTTTACTTTTTCTTCCAGTTCCTGATACGATGGTTTTTGCGTGTCGGTGTTCATACGTGAGTGAGTATACTCTGATGATTGCTTGATTTTTTTGATCTGCTCAATACTGAAATATGGATCATTTCAGTCATCCATTCTTTATACTTTTAGTAAATCCGAATACTATACCTGAGGCTATGCCCGGTTTTTAGCGTTACACTTCGTTTAATCCTGTGCAGATGCAAGTGATAGGTTTGTAATGAACGTATATCAAAAAATCATCCAAAGAAGGTCTTTTTCTCGTTTATCAACAGATGCGAAATGAGCAATACAGAAACTCCCATTTGTATAGAATTTTATTAAAATCAGGTACATCAAAAGAAAACACTTTTCTACTATTTAGATAAAATCCTATATAAATATTTTTAACCACACTGATTATCAACAATACCATTTCTGAAAATAAAATATATTTCCAATCAATATAAAACAATTCAAGAACATTAAAATAAGAAATATCATAAAAATTAATGACAATAATCAATATTTTAAACAGTAACCCTGAATAGTTTTACTACTGCATTAAAACAAAATGAATTCATGAATCTATTACCTGTTTCTACTTATATTGGCAATACGGTTATTCATGTCCCCTACTGTCAGTTTCTCTTTAAAAGGGATACTCAACTTATGGTTATTGGAACTGATCTCTCCAACTATGGCCATGTTGAAGATGTATTGCCTCCACTGGAGGGATTTCGGTATGTATTTATTGGCAAATTAAATGAACAATGTATTACCCTCGCCTGTGAGATTGCTCAAACATTAGGCGATTACCACTGGAACTTCGAGAATCATAGCAATCCGGATCTGGTTGTTGTGTCACGAATAAAATAACATTTTTTAAACTGTTTTCTCAAGTATGGCTGTCGCGGCAAACCACTTCACCTAGATCACTACCACTTGTAATACTATACTAATTCTTTCACTTTGTTGCAAAAATATTTTGTACAAACAATGATATTCATCAGTAAAAAAGATGTTATAAATCAATGTATCAGGGAAGGCTATTCTTTTATTTTCGTTTTGAAACTAACAGCCACCTACAATATAACAGATCAAATGTAAGCAATTGACTTCCAGATATCTGTTATCTGAATTAATCAACCTGCTTATGCTTCCAATACTTATTGTCGATGATGATAAAGACGATCAGCTTTTGCTTGCCACTGCCTTTAAAGAGAATAGAATTCCCAATCAGTTGAAATTTTTTAATGATGGCATGGAGTTAATAAATTATATAGATCCACTAAAACTTGAACACAATAAATTACCTGCATTCATCCTGCTGGATTTAAATATGCCCCGATTAAATGGATTACAAGTATTGAAACATATGAAGGAAGATATACTATTGCGAAGTATCCCAATCGTAATCTTGTCTACATCTCAATCAATCAGCCAAATCAGGGAATGTTACAAACTTGGAGCAAACTGCTATATTGTAAAGCCGGATTCCTTTGATTCCCTAATGGATATAAGTGCTCAACTGTATAGGTTCTGGACTACTGTGGTAACCTTACCAAATAAAAGTAGAAACTAAGTATATAGTTGGACAAATACACTATGTAAAAATACTTCTATTCTACATAGGCAAGTCCGGTGCTATTTATACTATTGCATTACCAGGATGGGATTAAGAAACCTTATTATCTATTTTCAATAGCTAGTAAGTGCCAGACAAGCAACAGATGAAGAATGGATTCACTCTTTTTATGGTCATAAGCTTACTATTAAGTATATGATAATAGAAGAGCAATTAGCAACTAAAACTTACATTACCTAGATAATAAATAAGCATATATGCCTATTTTATACTTAAACACCCAACCACAACTTACACAGATGCTAGAAAGCAATAAAAATCATAAAAACTATCGCTTTTTAGCCCTAGGACTCAGCATTTAAGATATAATAATATATACAAATATCTTAAACGTCTTCTTATTATATAATTATTACCACATAAAACTTCTATTTTCTTTGCTGAACACAGATTAAAAGATAAAATACTATAACCCAACAACTAATTAAAATAATACAATATATCAATTTAAGGAAGACTGGAAATATAAGTTTATTTCAATTTTCTAAGTAATAATTTTCTGTAAGGTCTGCTTTCTGTTTTTATAGAGTATAAAATAATAATTACATATACCACTCACAAGGAATTACCTGTAGCCTCTTACCTATATTTAATAGACAGGATAAAGTAATGTAAATGCACACTTGAGATAGATCAAAGCCGCTGATCATCAGTTTAAAGTTTCTTTAGCCAGCCAGGATTAAGAATAGTTGTATTCTCTCGTATTCAATCACCCCATTAAAAAAGCTGAGTTATGAAAAATCACCGTGTAATTACCTGGATCTTATCATTGTTGTTAGTAATGGACGTATGTCTACTCAATGCACAGTGTCCATCTACTATGCCATCCGCTGGTCCAAAGGAAGCTACTACTGTACCTTTCCAGGAAAAAGAGGTTATTACTGTACCTTTTCAGGAATTAGAAATTCCCTTTATCCCATCAGATTCTTGTCTGACAGGCAATATCATGATACATGTTCTCGATCAGGATCTTAAATACTATAGTGGATATGAATTTATACTGGAACAGAAGGATTTTTTGACCAAACAATGGACTCTTTTTAAATCCTATCAAGTCTGTGTAAACTACAATGAGGGAAAAGAAGATATACTTATTATTATTCCTGACTTACCCAATGGGTATTATCGTGCAAGAGCTCAGTGTTCACGCACAGGAATAATCGGATGGGTACCTATCATCATGAATCAAACAGTACAGGATAACTCTGAATTACTGAAACAGTATACTCTTCAAATCCCACAGGTTCAGCATTGGTTAGAAGATGTAAGTCAGGATGCAACGAATCAGGTTATAGCCAATACAGTTATAAAGAAGAAATAAGAATTTCAACTGGATACATTATACACACAACGAACTAACTGAAAACGATCATGTGTAGAACCTGTACTATCTTATTTGGAAGTATTCTGGTTGTATTCATTTTACTTCTGTTTGCGACTCTGGTTAATATATACATGTTATATAAAAATAATCAACGATTTTTAAACAATGAGGCATATTTCAATCAATCCGGGCTAAATTTTAGTCATCCTGAAGCTTTTTCCAATTACAGGAAGAAGACTCTATTGCCCCCCACAGAAAATGCAGATTCTGTTGATTTTGACTTCCTGCATCAAACAGATGTCATTATTGAAGAAGCTCTTAAAAAATAATGTTCAGAAAGTTGATCCTTCTACACCAATAATCCATATACTATACGCAGCGCTTAAGCAAAGTTTGCTTAAGCGCTTTTTTTGCTTAGATCATACTATAACGATCTGCTATATAATTCACTCCCGATAGTCTCTCCTTCAAAACAACGAGTTAAATAAGCCCGTCCTAAACCAGACAAACGCAAAAGTCAGACTCCATGGCCTGACTTTGCACTAATGGACAGGCTACACCTGCCATTTGTATAAACCAACTGACTAACGACAGCACCTATTCTTCTCTCTCTGATTCTGTAAAGAACAGAACCCCGATAGATCCTGTGCTGGGTTGTTCTTCACGAGTAGACGTAAGTGTTTGTTCTACCTCAACAGCCAGAAATTCATTATTCCGCAACTCTGGCATGTCTATAGTAATCCGGAATAACTGCTTTTCATTAGGTCGTAAAGAAGCATGGAGCTTTTGTCCGTTTTTCTCAGAACCTGCCTTTACCGGATACAACGAAATAGTATCCTCCTTAACAGGTATAGCCTTAGCCCGGTACTGCTTTTCCAGAAAACGCAATGCCTCCCTGCTCACAGGACGAATCTGAAATTCATACAAGGCTGTTTCTTTTAGCGGATTAGAGGCAGAAAAGAAAAACGAAGTTGTTTCAAAAGGCATTGCATGCACAATGTTTACATTGTGTTGTGCGTAATGTCTGTCTGTCACTGGATTGAAACTCCACGTCTCCAAATCACCCGGACAGCCCACCTCTGCAAACAGACAGATATGTGGAGGGATATCATCCGGAATTTCCCATGCAATAGCCGGACTCTCCACAACAGACATCACACCACCCGAACTTCCCGGAATGGATGCCGGAAAAACACCCTGTCCAATAAATCCATCAGCCAGATCAGCCTGAGTAAACACAGTAGTAGGGTCCAGCCAGTAAAAACGGATGTAGGCAGCAGCCGGTTTAACGCCTGCATTTTTAACTATTGCTGAAATCAGGACAGTAGATCCTGCTATCAGCGGAGCTCCCGTATGGGGTACTCCATCAATAAAAATACTTTCACAAAACCAGGCAACCACTGTAGAAGGCAGAGGACGCACACCTATATCAGCAGCATAATAAGGAATGACCAGATAAGGGTCAATATTCGGATCTCTGTCATCTCCTCTTCTATCGTGATTGGCATCTTTCTCAGAATGCGGATCAGAGGCTTTTATATTTTCTGTAGCCATAGCATGTAGTGGATTAGATTTTAGTATAACCTAAGATATTAAAATTCAACGAATTGTCTAAGGTAGACCCACCTGTTGCAAGCTCCCAGCACAATTGAAGAAACTCACGGTCTGAATCCAGGTTAAGATTAGAGCCTGATAAGTTAAAAGGTTTGTCGGCATCTGTTCCCTGCAACTGAGCCATCCATAGTTTGCTACCGAATGTAGATACATCCGACTGGTTGGGATTGGTAAAAATCCGATCCGGAAAATCGCCAGGAAAGAAAGGACGATGGTCTATACGAGGCATTTCTTCTGCCGAAGCCGGAAAACCCAGAAACATATCCTTGTCTATGATAGGCTTTTTGAAGTCTGGTACTTCTTTAAACGGAATTTGTGTAAACTGCTTAAATTCAACAGCCGGCAGGTCGCCATCTTCCGGATAAACCAACCCCAGAAACTTCATCACCCGAAGGGATGTGTTGGCCATATCATAGAGCTGCATATGGAGGTTAAACATAAACTTTACGCTCTGTAGGGATTCATCTGAAGTCAGGTAGCTTCTTACAGCGGATGTGCCATCCTCATCATGTTGAAATGGCCCCGGATAGGGATCTTTCTGAGCTGGAGCACAAATGCCAATCAGATAGCATATAGCTACTAGTGCAATACATACTGCAAATAATACCCACGCCCACCAGGGGATATCATCCGTCCAGCTTCCACCTCCACTGCTAGGCGCAGGATCTTGTGGCGGGGGTGTTCCCGGAGGAGCATCCAGAAAGGTAGTTCCTGAAGAAAGTATTTTTATATAGACAGTGTTATCGATCATCTGGGGCACCAGTAATGGCTTAAACGAATCCAGTAACTCCAGGTGTTTTAGCATATTCCGATATCCTTTGTCCAGATCCGGCAGGTTGGTCAGACCATGTACACCATACACCTCTGTCAATGATTTCTCCAGGATAGTTTTTATATCTGGAGGTAACAGCGGATTGACAGGTGATCCTATAGTCAGAAGACTTTTTAGCTGGGTAGTAGAAAGTTGCATTCCTGCCATATTTTTTCGTATCCAGGCTCCTATGCTATAACCAGCTACCCGGTCTCTGTGCGGATGTGAACGTCGTGCTCCTCCGGTGGCCCGGTTCTGGAAATTACTCCCTACGGCATTGGACACATAATTGGCAGACACCCCATAGGCAAAGGCCATTGCTTCTTCTGATCCGTTGTCCATCGCTTTTTTGTAGAGTGTTTCTGCAAACAATCCACTAGCCCGTGACAGATACAGATCCCTCCAGTTCCACTGGTTGACAGAAAGGTCTGCCCCTTGTCCGTGAGGTACTATATGTGTAAGATCCCTCAGTTGGGTAAACAAGGACTGCAATCTTCCTACAAGAGACGTAAACTTTGGCTGAAGATAGTTTTTGAGCGTATCGTGGATTGCATTGTAACGGACCACGATATCTGGCTGTGAAGAATCTTGTACCATAGACTCCAGTTCACTCCGTACCTGAGCAACCGCATCAATATACTCCCGTATATCACGCCAAAGTTGCGAAGCACGCGTCAAACGTCTTAGTTCGATCCGGGAAGTTCCCGAATGATACAACAGATGATCTATCAACGTTCCCAGAGCTGCATAGGAAGGGTTATCCTGAATAGTAATAAACGTCTGTTTGGACTTTGGATCGGCTACCTGCGCACCAAATGCGTCCGTTATAGATTTTAATGCCGCCATATGGGCATAATAATCAACCATAGCTGTAAATGGGTTAAGTAAGTGGTGAATAGATGAAAACAAAAAGAGGCCAGGCCTGATCAGAAATGACAGGCAGTACAAGTGAATGAAATCAGGGATTGTGTAAGTGATTGTGTATGAGTAACGCAAACAGGAACCAGTTTAATCAGCCTGTAAATCCTGTTTCACCAATCCAGAGGATTGTGCAGAGCATCGGTAAGCAGATCGTTAGCAGAAGATTCTGACTATTGGTAAGCACAGAGGCAAAAAATGTAATCTATTGCGTAAAAATAGTATCACCACACCCTATCTAGCATTACATAATTTCTCTAGAAATACAGAAATTCTCTGATGCAAACGTCCGCTCCATGCTATTAACTTAAGGGAGTCTGTCTCTTCTTTCTTTATTGTCCTTCTGAAAGAATCTTCCCGCCCTGCCTGCCACGCATCAGCGTGGGCGTGAGCGGGACATGTGTGACAAATAGTGCCATGTTTGGTTTCTGATAAAACTACTACACTCCAGTCGGAAAGGCCGCCGGTCTTGCCACGCCTGTCCCGACAACGGCGGGAAGATTCTTTCAGAAAGACAGGTGAGGTAGTTTGAGTGGTTTTATTTCCATCGTTGGTGTTATCACCAACGACCACTTTCCCTCAGTTCATGTTGGTGTACCAAGGATTTTTCTTCCCCAGATTTTGTGTAATCTTTAACCGAAATGATAGGAAACAGCTCGTTGATGATAACACTAACGAGGGGAGGGATGAATACCAATGACGGGAAGAAAAGAAGCTTAATTTCTGAAAACAACGTATTACACAAAAATAAAAGCGTTACTGTTTAGCAAACCAAAATATAATTTATATATTTTTAAAAATCTCTCCCATTAACCATAGTTCTTATTAGTGTATATGAAACTTGTAAACCTGTTACTATTCTCAGCCTTTATACTGTTTGTTACGGCTTGTTCCAAAAAAGAAGTAATCCCCGAACCCGAGCCACCGAAAGAAACAGCTATCGAACTGTGGCTGGGCGAAGATTCTTTGTTTACGCCTGAGAACAATCTTGTAGTAACACAGGTAAACGTTGCCCATCCTGACGCTGTAAGTGCCGTAATAGAAAATGGAAAAGTGCGGTTAAAAGCACTGCAGGGAGTAGGTGCTACCTATGTTACGTTAACAGATGCAACCAACCGAAGTATACAGATAGTCGTATGGACACTAGTACCCTACCAGTTAAAGAACCTGGTAAATCATGCTGTTTATAAACCCTCTGTAAAAGTACAGGCAGTAGATGCTGCTACCCGTGCTACGATTACAGCCGAACTGGAAGCCAAAATAGCTAAGCCTTTTCGCATGCAGTTCCGAAGTTCAGGGATGGCGATCTACTGGGAAGAGGGTGTTACCACTCCACTACAAGCCTCTTACCAATTTGGAGACTTGCGCCTGGAGTTTACTGTAAATGAAGTAAAGCACCTGTATAAGGTCCATACCCATAAAGACAGGACAATACTCGCATTGGAACAGGATTTAACTGCTTATTATCAGGCATTGTATCCGGACAAAGGTATTGAGTCAGTGGTAACAACTGAATATGTCCAGCACCAGTTGCCTCCAGGGTAAGGGCTTGATTACTGCGTATCCTGTTCCATATCATTTTCAGAAATGAGGGATTTCAAGAGAGAGTACTGGTTCGAACGTCCGTTCGGACCTAATTTGAAAGCAACGTCCGTTGCGTTGGGACAAATTGAGGCTTGTTCAGATTTGTGATAGTACCCAAACAGGGCTTTACATGCCAACGCAGCGTCCGCTCCATGCGGTCAACATAAGGATAATTAAGCCTGCTTTGCAGGATTGCTAAAAGTCCGGGCGTTTTAAGTATGCCTAAAATAGGGTTTTAGCCTAAGATAAGATCTTATTTTGTGGCATCTTACAAACTCCAACCGTTTGAACCACCCCGCCCTACGGGGTGGTTCATATGCTTGGGTTATGAGAGAGGTTACAAATAAGGCTGGTCTTTATGGGTGGTTCAAACATTTGGGTCTGAGTAATGTGACAAATAATAGACCTTACCTTGATAGCAGTGAGCGGACGCTTGGGCCAGAAACGTTCTTTATTTTTAGAAAAGTTATAGGACACGCTAAGGGTATTCCCTTATCTGGCATGGTTATCTTACTAAATACTTCCAACTTTTTATTTATCATGCAACCATTCTGGCAAAAGCTGGGTCAGTGCTTCATATCAACAATTATATCAATGAAAATAAGTTTTTTGCATTACGCCTTGATTTTATCTTTAACTTTTGGTTTTAGCAGTTGCACCAAAAGTACCTTTTCAGGAGAGCAAACAGAACAAACCAAAGATACAGTAGCCGTTCTGGATACGGTAGCTACTCAGGACACCGTAGCCACCAAGGACGATTGTTCAGGGGATGTTATGTGTACCCGAATTTTCGTGACTGTTTCAGCTACGGTTAAAAACAAAGACAATAGTCCTGTCCAGTTAGACAGCTACAAGATTATCCAGACAGCTACAGGCACAGAGAGAAAACCAACAGTAGATGCAGCGGATGCCGAGATGCAACGCAAATCGGGTGCCTATCCTATCGTTACGGATGCGAACGTGAAAGAACTAGCTAACAAAGAAATCGAGGTAGAGTTTATTGGCTATAAAGCTGGCAAAGAACTCGTGAAAAGAAAGCTTACCGTAGGTGCAGACTGTTGCCATGTCAAACACATTGCTGGAGAGTTGGATATCGTACTTGATAAATAATCCGTATCACATAGAGCCTATACATAGTAGAAGTATAGGCTCTGTTTACTATCGGACGCTCAATGCAGTCAAGGTAAGAAAGCCACTCAAACTACCTCATCTGTCCTTCTGGAAGAATCCTGTGGCAAGACCGGCAGCCTTTGGATTTGGAATATATTTTTTCTTTCAGAAACCGAACGTAGCTCTATTTGTCACAAGTTTCTTTCAGAAGGACAGGAAGGGGGTGATTTTTCAGAAAAAATGAAAGAGGGCTGAGGTCTCTTATAGTAGCCTGAAACTGGATTTTCCCACCGTTGGTGTTATCACCAACGGCTCGTTTCCCACCATCCAGATTGAGGAAAACACACAGCTTATGGAAGAAAACATTGAGTACTATCCAAACCAACAGCTAGTATAACATTCCTGAAACTGAATTACGATAGTTTCGGAAGCGAAAAGCAGATTACTTTCGTGGAGCAATTACTTTGGTGATAGCTGCCAGTTCCTCTTCTCCAAACCCCTTTTGTTCTGCTTCGGCCAGCAGATTCCGAATGATGGTGGGAAAGTCCTGTTTTACATTGATATCTTTAAAACTATCTGCCAGCCGCTGAACTACAGCAAGATGAAGCGACACAGAACTGGAAGTAAGCCGAAAGTCATTGCGGTCAACGACCATCACCTCCTGTTTGAAATAGTCAATAAACTCTGGTGATATATCTCCAATGATGTCTGCATAATCCTTGAGGGATAAGTTATACTGCCGGCATAACTCTGCCCCATAGAGTAGACCCACGAAAGCACCATACACCCAGGTAGATGTAGCGGTATCCATCGCCAGAGAGGCTGCGGCTTTGTCACTCAAATAGCGGATCTTCCCTCCAATGATCGTTAGGTCATTCTCATAACGTTCAAATGCCCCTTTGTTGCCTGAAATAACCACGGTAGCACTTTTTAATCCGAGTTGTTCCGGGGATGCCTGGATAGCACCATGTATATAGGCTCCTCCGGCATCGGAGATACTCTTTTCGATGCTGTCTGCTTCTGCGGTGCTGCCCGAAGTGAAGTTGACCAGCGCTTTATCTGCAAAAATCCGGGTATCTGTCAGCCCATCCAATAACTCAAATACTCCTTTGTTATTGAGGATAATGGTGATTACCAATGGACTGGCAAGAATAGCCTGTTCTGCTGTTTCGGCAAGCTGGACTCGTTCAAGCCCCTCTCCTTTGCCAGGAGTTCGATTCCATGCAGTGACTTCATACCCTGCCTCACTATAGAGCTGAGCAATTCTATACCCCATCTGCCCTAAACCCAGTACAGATACTTTTTTGCTTGTTTGATTTGTTGTTTCCATTTATATAGGCTGTTTTTTGTGGTTTTTTGTCAAAAACAATATGCCATAGGGATTGAAAGCACTGATAAGTTGGTAGACAAAATTGCCTAAAAGATGGTTTCTTTCTTTTACTCAACTGCGCAAATGAGTCATTCTGAATTTTGGTGTGAGTCTATAGTTTCGTTTTTGCCTCTCTTGTCCTGCCTTTGTTTATTGTCACTTTCATCACTCTTCCACTGACCTCTTCATTTTTTGCTTGCCCAAAAAACAGGGCACCAAACGAGAGTTTGGTGAGCCAGATTTGTGCGTGAGCAAAAAAGGGCACCTTTTCCCGATCCTTCTGCCCGCAGGCCAAAGGCCAACCTCGCGGGAAAAGGATTGCCAACGCACCTACACCACCTTTCACGATTGGAATCATTGCAACTCTCTTTGTAGCTCCTTTGTTATTTTCTACTATATTATTTCCCGCCAAATAAAGATTTCTCAGGTAAATGTGACTCATTCCTCAATAGTCATTCTATCAGTTACAACAGCTCAAAATGTATTTTACAATCAGGTAGCAAGGCTTTGATTCATTCCTGTTCAGAGTCCTGGATAGGATTGTAAGTATAAGTATTTGATTTCTGGTCTGGTGTTTCAATAATTATAACAGTTGAAGACAACAAAGCTATCTGACAATAGTAGTAAACCTATAAAACCTCCACCTATGTTTTCTTACAAAATCCACACTTTTATTTATGGAAAAATCTATAAATGACATCTAAGCAAATAGAGACATACTATTCACTACTATTACAATCAATTATTTCATGTATTCTTACCATAAACGTATACAAATAAGCCTCTCCTTTATTGTTCTGGTACTGTTTGTTGGGTGTTTTACCAGCTACAGTCAGACCAAGAAGTCTACCACACCAGCCTTTGTATTTAAGTATGAAGGCAATAATCTCACAGAATTTCTCCAAAGAAATACCCGCTATCCAGCCCGACTACAAAATCTTACTGATTCCTGTAAGGCATTTGTCTTCGGCTTTTGTGTGCGTTTTGTAGTGAATGCCAGTGGCAAAGTAAGTAATATCTCTTTCTCCAATCAGGTACATATTTCTATCCAGGAAGAGATGCAAAGAGTGTTAAAGCTGACAAATACTCACTGGAAAGCAAGAGGAGGTATTACTCAACAGGCCATGATTCTGCCCGTTATCTATGCCAGAGGTGATTGTCTGAATAGAAATATGGATGGAGTAAGTGGTACAGAATACCAAGCTGTACTGAATAACATTTTTGATTTTTTATACAAGAATCAGAATACATCAGGAAATAAAACGGCTATTCTACCTACAATCGAGGTCATTGGCTATCAAACCATGAGGTAAAGAGAAAATAAGAGATGTAACCCGCAAAAAGTAGTAATTAAAAAAAGTGTTTGTACAGATCAGTAGCCTTCTGATACGCTTAGTTAATAATCAAAGTAACAAAGCCAGTCGTCAATGCTGTCCCCTTAAGAAAACCACTCAAACTACCTCATCTGTCCTTCTGGAAGAATCTCGTGGCAAGACCAGCGGCCTTTCCTTTTGGAGACTATTTGTCTCTCAGAAAGTAAACGCAACTCTATTTGTCACAAGATTCTTTCAGAAGGACAAAAAGAAATATGAAAAAAAAGAAATAAACTTCCTTATGTTGATAGCATTGAGCCAGTCGTCGGCTGATCGTCAGCATAGGTACTATGCTAACTCTGGGGTAAAAATGCCTGCGATCAGCTTGTTTGAGATGGGATAGCTTGTTCATTTGTTGTTTTTAGTAAACTTTTTATCTTCTACATCTTTGAAAAAGCGAATCAAAGCCTCAAAGTAATGCTGGCTATCATCCCACATAGCAAAATGCGATCCTTCAGGACAGATATAGACTCTGCTTTGGCGCATTCTCTTGCTCATCTGGTAGTAATCACCTGTGGGAATAAAGTCATACTTTGCCCCTAACAACAGGGTAGGCATCTGCACCAAAGCCAAACGATTAGAAAAGTCCCACTGATCCATTTCATTCAGCAAAGCAAACCGAAACCGATCTTTTCGGTTTATGTGTTGGTAATTACGATCATAAGGTTCAGGTGGCTGGGACAAGCGTAAAACGTGTTGTTCTTCGAAGTGTTTGCTAATCACCTGCTTGATAACTGAATCAGGCACGTTGCCTCCCTGCTGCTTTTGCTCAAGCAGGCGTTTGACTTCATGGCTGTTAGCAATAGAGGAATACAAACCCCTACGATAAGCATTATGACTACTAGCCCGATAGCCCATATTGGAAACAATTAACCCTTTCAGGTGCTGGCCATACTTTGCCGCATATTCGAGGGCTAACATACCTCCCCAGGAATGACCCAAAAGATAAAAATCCTTTAACCCTAATCCTTGTCGCACCTGTTCTACCTCTTCTACAAACCGATCTATATGCCAAAGTGTACTATCGCCAGGCTGATCCGAGTAGTAAGAACCTAACTGATCGTAGAAGTAGACCTCTACCTCTGCAGGGTTCAAGTGCTCTGGAAAGTTTTCCATATATTCATGTGTATTGACAGGTCCACCATGCAGCAACAAGAGTTTGATCTTACCTTGCCCGACTTTTTGGGTCCAAACCTGGTATTTACCTGCCACCTGAATCATCTTTACCCCTTGGGCATTGCGCTTGGCCTGATAACTACTGTCTTTCTGTTGGGCGCTTATCAGAAAGGGCACCAGTAGTAAACAAGGCAGTAGTGACAGGAATATCATTAGTGGTCTACTCATTTTCTTTTTTCAATGGGTATGAGTGTAGTAGTTTGACTAGATTGTTGGCTTCAGTTTGAGTAAAATGCAACATAGAGAGAGGAATGACTTAACTATTAAAAATAGTCATTTCTCTCGTTTTTAGATGATAAATTGCTATATAAATATCACTTTAAAAAAACAGATTTCTTCAAAGCAAAAAGCAAAAACTACTACCCACTGAAAATCAGCACATAAAAAAAATCACTCAAAAACACCACTTCTCCTACCCTTGCTTTTTAAAAGGCATTACATACCATTAGAAGCCTTTAGAGCGATTTAACCAAGTTTTGAAACTATTAATCAATTCACAGCGGAAAATGGCTTATAAGCGATCTTTCATGCCTCAAACTGCATTTCTAAGCCGAATCGCGCAGATCCCAAAAAACATAGCCAACCCAAAACGCACCTGAATCACGTATTTGTAACAATTTTAGACCTCCAGGGCGTATACGCCATTCTCAGGCGGTTTAGAATATATCTATTGCAATCACTATTCACTATCGTTTGTATAGTGAATATTTACCAGGTACGCTCAATGATCGAACTGGAAACCGCTGAGCAACGACGTAACGGAATCCGGCTTCTACTGACAGAATCACTTAAACAGGGAGCACCCTTTGACTACCTGATACTGGATGGTTGCCTGGATCTGACCACCGACATGAATGACTCAAAGGATGCGGTTCTGGTAGTTCGATGGATCAGAAAACTGGCCTCAGAATTTAATCTGGCAATCATCTGTACACTTCACCCCAACAAAAACACCTCCACAGCAGCCGGACATTTTGGTTCGTTTCTGCATCGGTATAGCCGGGCGTTCTTACTGCTTCAGACGATGGAGCAGGCCGATGGCATGCGTCAACTAACCTCTGACTTTGACCTGGGAAAACTATCCCATAGTCATCATCCGGTAGAAAAATATTTTAACTGGGATACAGAAAAAGACTTCTTTATGCCTGCAGACTACCATACACCGATCCAGACAGAACAACCCAAAGCGGGACAAGTTCAACTAAGCGATATTATCAAAAAAGCATTTACCAAACTTATGTCTACTCAGGCTTCTTCTATGGCGCTGAAAAAAGTAGTATTGGAGATTAGCCATGAAAATGAAAGTAAGGTCAAACGCATGCTCTCGGATGCGGTTGAGTTTGGCTATATCCGTTTGGAAGGAGATCGGCGCAATGCCACTTATCATCTTAGTTCCTAGAAGATCCTCATAGAAGCGAGTTATCTGACAGAGACAACACTTCTCTCGCTCTCAACTTCTCTCGCTCTCACATGAACCAATAACTAACCCAATATGCCACTCAAACCAACAACAAAATTTCACTTACACTACATACCCAACATGCTATCTCATACACCCATACAACCGTCCGAAACCCGTATCCAAGCTTTATGCTTTCAATGGCACTGGAATACGTTTCCTGCCTACAGAGGTTTGTTACATACCCATAACAACAACAGTCACAATGCGATCAAAGGCGCTCTAAACAAAGCTTTAGGCATAGTGAAAGGCGTGTCTGACCTGGAATACTTCTTTGCAGGCAAAAGCTACTTTATGGAACTCAAGAACTTAGCAGGCTATCAAACCCTTGAACAGAAACAGTTTCAGAAACTGGTAGAATCACAGGGAGGTGCTTACCAGATTGTGCGCAGTCTGGAAGAGTTTCAATGCCTGATTGAGGGTATTCATACCCAATGCAATCATCCAGTAAGCAGGCATCAGGCAACCTGTATCCAGGTTATTTCTGAAACCAACCGTAACTCCGGTTGCAATATTAACTCTTGCTTACCCCTAACCTGTATACACGTTAAGCAGGAAAGCGACCGTAATTCCGGTTAGGATTTTATATAACCGGAGTTGCAGTTGTTTCTCTGAGTAACTGGAACTCCGGTTGCTCTTTTCGATAACTGGCATACAGGTTAAAAACCTTTCAAACCCTACGAATCCTACAAACGCTACTAACCCTTTGATCACAATGAGTTTACAACATATCGGCCAACGTATTTATCATTTACGGGTAGAAATCCTGCAAATACCCCAATGGGAGTTTGCTCAACGTACCGGAACGGCACAAGGCAATCTGTCCTCGCTGGAAAAGGGACGTTCGCTGCCCTCCTGCTTTTTCCTGTGGTCGCTACAAACCACTTTTCACACAGATCTGAACTGGTTGATCACCGGAGAAGGCGAACCCATTCGCCCTTCTGGCAACAAACGCAAAAACACACTACAAACCACTGAAAACCAACCATAAACGTAGTTGCGATTATCGCAAGTACGGTTGGACTGGTATTTGTAAAATCCCGACCTTTGTATCAGAAAATCGGTTAGAAAAGGGGCTTACCTCTCTGCCTGCAAGCAATCCGGAACCTTGACAGCAGCGCACCTAAAAGCCCCCACTCTACCGACCCTTTGTTCGCTAACCTATTACGCTAATTTTCCACTCAAACCAAACAAAACAATGGCATTAACGCTAACCTTGCTCACTTCAAAAGCCGACTGTGACAAAGTCCTCGATGAGCTGACAGACCTGAAAAGTGATCTGGAATACAAACAAATCTCGCTGACCCGCAGCCGTGAAAACGCTGCTGACAGAGCGTCAGACATCGAAGCTACCTTAGCCTCCTCTGAAGCCGAAGTAGACTCACTAGCCTCCATCATCGCCGTATTACCGGAGGGTACGACCAAAACCGAGATGGAGAACCGCAAAGTGAAAGCGGAATACAAACGGTGAAGAAGAAGTAATCAGCTATGTGTGGGCACCAGCGGTAATTGAAGGGTGTAACGTCCAATGACTACCACCACCACAGCAGCGTGTCTTACTCTTTAAACAAGCACCTGATCCAATCTATCAGTAGTATCAATGGAGTCATCCCTCATTTCTTACTATCAGTTTGGTATTTGTACTCCTGAAAGATTGAACGTACTTTTTGGGCTTCATGCCTATATGCTTTTCAAATACTTTCGTAAAGTGACCCAGGTTCTCAAAACCCATTTGAAAGCCTGCTTCCGAAACAGATACATTTTCCTCACGCAAAAGTCGGGCCGCTTCTTTCATACGCAAATGCTGATAATAATCATAAATGCCCATCCCAAATACCTGTGTGAAAATCCTGCGGAGCTTCAATTCGTTCATACCCGCAATTTGCTTTAATTCCTCTATACTGCTGGATTGGCTCAATGACGACACAATCTTGTCCCGCACCCGGTACACAGCGTCAATTTCCTTATGACTCAGTTTTACACTACCAGCATTCTGACGCTTTCGCAAGCTCTCAAACAGATAGAAAAGTAACTCCATTGCCTTGATCTTGTAATAAAAACTTTTCATACTACCTGGCTCTTCTTTCTTCACAATCTCATTTACTGTGCGCAAAATGTCATCGGTCATCAGTTCCTCTATCCAAAAACTATGTGTATTATCAAACAGGAACTGGAAATGGTCAGATTCCTCTTTCAGGAAATTTTTCAAATACCCGGCACTGATGCTGATGGAAACATGTGTTACCCAGGTATCTTTTGCAAAAGATATTTTTTGACTAATGCTATACGGAAATATACGCACATAGGGTGAGGTTGCAATTCGATTGCTTTTATCTGGATCACAAATCCCATCAACCTCAAAAATATTATGAAATATAAAGCCAATCCCATCACTTATGGCAGATGTGGCAGTTAAGCGTGTGAAATCATTGGTTGCATAAAAAGACCCAAAGTGAATGGCCATTTCAGGGAGGAAAACAAAACCTTTGAAAAAGTTGACCTGTAGATGTTCAAATTCCTTATCTAACGTTAATCCTACTTTGTCAGTGAATTGAAGAATTTCACTGTCAGCAAGCAGACTATCTTTAGTATTCATTTTTTCGACTAAAATTAGTAGTAAATCGAATATTTTACTCACAAAGCTATCATTAGTTTTGCATTGTAAATACTATCGGACTATAAAAAATAACCTTGAAAGCGATGAAAAAACGAGTGTTAATAGTTGGTGCAAGTTTTGCCGGGTTAACGTTGGCCTATTGGTTACATAAATTTGGCTATCAGGTGACAGTCGTAGAACTGGGCACCGAGCTGAGAACAGGCGGCTCCCCTATCGATGTGCGAGGTGAAGCCCTGGATATAGTCAGAGAAATGGGTATATATGATCAAATCAAAGCCCATGAGTTTGTTCACACAGATGAGGTCGTCAATGCCAACGATCAAACACTAGCTACGTTTGCCATAAATACATTAGAGGAGTATTTGGGGGATATTGAAATTCATCGGGGTGATCTGGTAAAAATTATATACGAAGCCATTCCAAAAGAGGAAGTGGAGATCCTTTTTGGAAATAGCATCGCTACATTGATTCAGCATGAAAATGAAGTGGAAGTGTCTTTCCAAAAAGGAGGACGAAAAAGGTATGATTTTGTGTTTGGAGCAGATGGAACCCATTCTACTGTCAGAAAACTTGCTTTCGGTCCTGAAGACACGTTCAAAAAGTTTCTTGGGGTCTATTTTGCCTTTGCTGTAGCTGACCACATACAAACAGGCAGACCCAAATCTACGGGTATTGTGTATCGTGAGCTGGGCAAACAGGCTGTCATTTATCAATTTAAAAACGGAGCCAATGCTATCCTTTTATTCCGGGCACCTAAACTGGATTGGAACTACCGGAATCCCGAACAACCAAAGGAAATTCTGAGAGAATATTTTGCTGGCAACACCCATTGGAAACTTCCGGAAATTCTGGATGCAATGCTTCATGCTGATGACCTGTATTTTGATGAAGCCTGTCAGATTCATATGCCAGCCTGGACAACTGGACGTGTAGGCCTGATAGGTGATGCGGCATACGCGCCAAGCTTTTTCACAGGTATGGGTACCAGCTTAGCAATACAAGGCGCTACCCTGTTGGCGAAAGAACTCCACGCCAATGAAGATTACCAAACGGCTTTTGCAAACTACAATGAACAGTTTAAACCTTTTGTAGAGAGCATTCAAGCCCGCGTAACCTATGGATTAAAAGTTCAATTGCCGGAAACGGAAGAAGAACTGCAGGCATCTTATAAAGCCTTGAGTAACCCGAATCAATAGCCATAGATCGTTTAACTCCATATCATCGTCTGCCTTATAGCCATTTCTATGATACAGTATTTCTAGAAAATGTTGAGACCCATAGCAACTGGTTATGAGAGTGATTAGCATATAGTCACTCTCATAACCAGTTGTTGCTTGTTGAGTTTCTTTAAAAGTATTAAATAATATACCCAGTATTTGAGAAAAAAAATAGCATTAAAAGCACATTATCTGAATCATATTTTTACTGTTGTATTGGTGCTTCATTAATCTCCTCAATGTACAAAAAAGAATCACCCTCCTTTTTTAATTTGTCAGTTATAACTTCCTGTTGCAAAAGACAGAATTAACCGTGTAGGCCTTTCAGTGGAGCTAATGCGATTACCCGCTTGCACTACGAGAAAGCGGGTAACCGTATGGATGGATTCACGGCATATTGGCCACCCCGTAGTGACTGACAAAACAAGCTGTCATGTTCCAGGAAAATATGTCGCTTTCAGGAAATCACGCAGCGAAGTGGGCTTGCGACCCAACAAACGTTCGACTGTATGGTACGTCCCGGCTAGCATGCCGTGTTTGGCAGCCTCACCCCACTGGGCAAGGAAACTGGCGACTACTTCAGGTAGACCGGCGGCTACTTGCTGAGCAATATAAGATGCGGCTTCAGTGTTTTCGTAAGTGATGTCCCGGCCTGCTAATGTAGAGAATTCCCGGGCAATGTCATGAAACGAATAGGCCTGGCTACCGGATAAGGTATACTCCTGGTTTTCATGTCCTTCGCCGGTCAACAGGGCAGCTGTGGCAGCGGCCAGTTCGGTCCGCGTGACGAATGCTATCTTTCCTTCTCCTGCTGGGAAAAGTATCTGCCCATCTGGCACCTGGTTCCCGATCAGATACCCAAGACCTTCAAAGTAGTATCCGTTTTTGAGAATGGTGTATACCAATCCGGAGGCTTTGAGGTAAGCCTCGGTTGCCAGATCACTTTCGGTGACCTGCGGCATCACAAAATCGCTGCTGCGCTGTATGCTGGTGTAGAAAAGGTGCTTCACCCCTGCTTCCTTAGCAGCGTCTATCACGTTCTGGTGTTGACGTACCCGGTCGGTAAACGCTACAGCGGAAACGAGCAGTACCTTGTCAATACCCCGAAAGGCTTCTACCAGCGCAGGATAGTCAAAGTAGTCAGCTTGCCGGACGTCCACACCTCGCTTGATAAGATCGGTGGCTTTGCTGATATCGCGTACCATGGCAACAATTTCTGAGGCCGGGGTTGTGGTAAGCAGAAAGTCAATAGTTTGGTGGCCTAATCCACCAGTTGCTCCAGTTACTAAAATCATAATAAAAAGAAATAAAAAACTGTGTATATTTACTTGCAAATTGCAAGTGCAAAGATAAAACAAAACACTTGCAAAAAGCAAGTAAAATAAAATCGTTTTTTTATGAAAGAGCCAAAACAACGTTCTACTTGCCCAGTCAGCACATCACTTGACGTGCTGGGGGACAAATGGACTCTACTCATTTTACGGGACATGGTGTTTGCAGACAAGTCCACTTATGGTCAATTCCTGCAGTCAGCGGAAAAAATCGCGACCAACGTACTGGCCGATCGCCTGGCCGTCCTCGAGTCACACGGTATCTTAACTAAGGCTGTAGCCTCCGATAAGAAATCGAAGTTCACCTATAGCCTGACGGAAAGAGGTGTTGACACCATCCCAATCATTGTAGAACTCATTCTGTGGGGAACTAAGCATTGGCCTACCGTTCTAAACCCTGCATTGCTGGCAGAACTTCAAGCCGGGAAAGATGCTACTGTTGAGAAGTACAAACGGTTGGCCCGCCAGAAGGCATCAATTTAAGCAATGGGCTGTGAACAGAGGAAAAAAGCATCAGAAATTGCCAGATGGAAGCCAACCCTAGACTTTAGGACAATTCGCAAATTACTCACATACTAACTTATACCATTCCAGAGTACACTAGCAAGAGTTGTTGATAAGTTTGGATATAAACATCCTACTATCCTAACAAACGTCAAAGCCAGCATTTGACCTGTTACCGCGATATTTTGGAGATTGGTTACTTTATAACCTTATTTTTTGTATAAACGAATTAAAATGAATAGAAATAGGAATAATAAATAAAAGTATTCTTTTATACATATAAAGTATTGTAATAATATTATGAAATGGAATTATTGCAATTAAGATTATAACACGAATAAAATCCACTTTAATATCAAACGATGTTAGAAGATTTATTGTCAGATGATCATTCTTGCTTGTACTATCTATGAACTTCTTTTTTAAGATTGCATCTTTATATATTTCCGGGTATATAGTATAAGCTTGCCTGTAAATCATTCGATTTATTTCTATAGAATCAACTACTATAAACTTCTCAGTTCGCTTATTATTGTTAATGTTATTCTTAGAAATAAAAATCTTCTCATAATGATAAGCAGATCCACTACAAGAAAACAATACGTTTAATGTAATAAATATTGACAGTAAATAAAGATACTACGTTGACTTCCATTTTTTACTTCGGTAATTTTTTGTCTCAAGAATAAATTTATTTTTATCATAAATTACCACATTATCATGTATAATACTTGTAATAATAAAGAGGAATGATCGGGCTGGCACAAACTAGTAAAACAACTAAAAATAAAATTGTAAATAAATTCATTTAATTCATCATCCGGTAAGCATTTGGCGTAACGCCTGTTTTTTGTTTGAATAGGCGGATGAAATGCTGCGGGTATTTGAATCCCAACTCGTAGGCAATTTCGCTTACAGATTTATTTAAGTCAAACACTCTCTCTTTGGCCATCTCTATCACTTTTGATTGAATGTATTCCTGAGCAGATCTGCCGGTTTCTTTCTTCACCAGATCACCAAAATAGTTGGGTGATAAATGTAGGGCTTCGGCGCAATATGCTACAGAAGGCAAGCCTTGGCTCTGTGGTTTATCGGATGAAAAATAGCCTTTCAATACGTATTCAAACCGTTCCAGGATTCCTTTGTTTGCCGTGTCACGTGTAATGAACTGGCGGTCGTAAAAACGGATGCAGTACTTGAGCAGCAACTCGATGTTGGAGGCAATTAGCTCTTTGCTGTGCTTGTCTATATTCTGATTGAGTTCATACTCGATTTTTGAGAAGCAGTCAATCACCATAATCTTCTCTTTATCTGACAGGTGAAGTGCTTCATTTACATCATACGAAAAGAAAGAATACTCCTGAATGTGTTTGCCCAGCGAAGTGCCGTTGATCAGGTCAGGATGAAAGAGCAATACCCAGCCTTTCGGGGCAAATAGGTCAACGCTGGGTTCCACACCTACCACCTGTCCGGGTGCTATAAATATCAGACTTCCTTCCTGGTAGTCATAGTGCCTTCTTCCATAACGTAACTGGCCATGGTTCAATTCTTTTAACCCCACCGCATACAAACCAAAGTTGAATGACCTGGCGGGCAGCGGTTTCACTTTCGACTGGTCAATCACTGTAACCAGCGGATGTTTGGTAGGTACACCCCGCATGGCATTGTATTGGGCAATGCTGTCAATTTTTACAATCTCTTCCATACTGTATTCTTTATCGCTACAAAAGTACATATTCGGGTAAATCCTCTTTATTCCCCTCGTTGGTGTTATCACCAACGAGCTGTTTCCCGCCGTTCAGGTTGGTGATAACACACAACCTGGGAAGAAAATATCCTTCCTGTCCTCCAGAAAGAACCTACTTTTAGGAGGACAGGAAGAGAGTGATCCCAATAGTAAAAGTACACATTCCGGTAATCCCTTTTATTAGCAGCCTTCCCAATCCGTAATAGTGGTAGCAAAACCCGTAATCTGTATACCAACCGGATTGTCCTTCTTCCACAATTTTGTAGCAGTAAACACACAAAAAACAGACAAAATGAAAACACGACACTTAGGAAGTTCAGGATTAACAGTGTCCGAACTTGGTTTCGGATGCATGGGATTAAGCCACGGGTATGGTCCGGCAACCAATGAAAGTGAGGCCATTGCACTCATTCAAAAAGCATACGACTTGGGCATTACGTTTTTTGATACCGCAGAAGCGTATGGACAAGGCGCCAATGAACAGCTGGTAGGAAAAGCATTGCACTCTGTACGTGATAAAGTAGTCATCGCTACCAAGTTTGGCTTTGTAAATGGCAGGAATACAGATGGGTTGGATAGTCGCCCGAAACGCATCAGACAGGTGGCCGAAAACTCGCTCCGTTATCTGCAAACCGATTATATCGACCTGTTTTATCAACACCGTGTAGACACGAATGTGCCTGTTGAAGACGTTGCCGGAACCATAAAAGATCTGATTGCTGAAGGCAAAGTAAAATACTTTGGTATGAGTGAAGCTGGCGGGCAAAGTATCCGCAGAGCACATGCCGTGCAACCTGTGGCAGCCCTGCAAAGCGAGTATTCCATGTTCTGGCGTGAACCTGAAAAAGAGATCATTCCACTTCTGGAAGAACTGGGCATTGGCTTCGTTCCGTTTAGTCCGTTAGGCAAAGGATTTTTAACGGGCAATATGAATGCAAACACCGAATTTGACAAGACCGACTGGAGAAATGTCATGCCCCGCTTTAGCAAAGAAAACCGCGAGGCGAATCAAACCATTGTTGACCTAGTGACAAAGATTGCGGCAGAGCATAACGCAACACCAGCACAGATTGCCCTGGCATGGCTGCTGGCGCAAAAGCCCTGGATTGTACCAATTCCAGGAACCACAAAAATGACTCGTTTAGAAGAGAATATAGGTGGTGTAAATATCACCTTACCTGCTGATGCCTTAGCTACTATCGCTAAGGCTTTAGACAGTATTACCCTTCAGGGAGAACGCTATCCGGCAATCCTGGCAGGCCTGCAAGGCAAGTAAGCAAGGCATACTCCAGGTGATATGTCTTTCTATGTACTAATTCAGGAAAAACCAGCATACAGATATACCCTAATGAACATAACATTAAATAGCGGCGTAAAAATGCCCCTGCTTGGCTTTGGGACAAACTTGCTTCGGGAGGGTTCACAGTGTGAGCAGTCTGTGCTACATGCATTACATAGTGGCTACAGACTGATCGACACCGCTGCGGCATACGGTAATGAGGAATCGGTGGGCAAAGCGATTAAAAAAAGTAGTGTTAAACGAGAAGAAATCTTTGTGACTACAAAATTTTTACCAACGGATACAGGATATGAGAAAGCAAAGCGCGCCTTTGAAACCTCGCTAAAAAATTTGGGTCTTGACTATATTGATCTGTACTTGATTCACCTCCCACAGGGAGACATACATTCCTCCTGGACAGCCATGGAGGAATTGTACAAAGAAGGGAAAGTAAGGGCTATAGGGGTAAGTAATTTCACTATGAATCAGATTCAGCATTTATGTGAGCAGCATAGTGTAATACCCGCAGTCAATCAAGTGGAAACACATCCATTTTCTCAAAAAGCAGAGATGCAGAAAGCGTTGAACTCCCAAGGCGTCCAGTTGGAGTCATGGGCTCCCTTTGCTCAGGGCAAAAACAACCTTTTTAGAAATGAACGTTTAAAAGCGCTTTCAGGCAAGTATAACAAGAGCATTGCACAAGTGGTGCTACGATGGCTAATTCAAAGAGAAGTAGTGGCTATTCCCAAATCAGCAACCAGAGAAAGGATAGTTGAAAATTTCAATGTATTTGACTTTGAGTTGTCTCCTGATGATATGACAGCTATCCAATCGCTGGATAAAGGAAGTGGACTCATTTATTCTGTTTAAAAGAGGCTAGAAAATCGCAAGCAAGTACTAACACTTTTCAAACTTGATTGTTATTTCCCTAGCGTGAAAGAGTATTTGTGTACCCGAATTAGTGAAGCTGTCTAACATAGTTTATTAAAGCTGCGAAGGCATAGTTTGGGCTGCGACTTTGTCTATTTTCCGGTGAGAAGCCGCTGGCTATGTTCTCATTGTCTTATAGACATACTAACTTGTCTCACTCCAAAAGCTATTTTCGCTGTTTAAAAACTATAGTAGACAGCTTCATTGAATTCGTTACAAAAAAGTTTAGTTCGAACCAACAGCATCTTTTGTGTACCACATAATCATAAGGTAAGCTAATTCAATAAGAAGTTATTTACCTCATTTGCGAAATCCGCACCATACTGAAATAATGCCCCATGCCCTGAGTCGCTCCACAATACAAGTTTGGCATTTGGTATATTCTGAAGCATTATATAAGAATTAATCGAGTCAACCATAACGTCTTCACTGCCATTAACAATAAGTGCCGGCTGATTTATAGAGCGTAACTGTTTGCTATCTTTGTCTGTTTCTAAGCCGTATTGTATAATTGCCCTAGCCTGGTTACCAATTGTTTCCTGGCTACTAGGCAAATCCCTGTCGTGTTGTCTTTCGGCAAGCCTGCCTAAAAAAGCCTCTCCAGCTTTGATACTGCTTGGTGTTTTGCTGAAAAAAAGGTTGATCAATACCCTGTCCGGACCATCCACAAAAGCTTTTTCCAGGTGCGACTCCAATTGTGCAATCGCTTTTCCTCCTATGGATCCTGTACCTGCCAATATTAATTTATGTACGAGTTCAGGTTGATGCGCGGCTATATGTTGCGCTATAAAGCCACCAAGCGAAAATCCAAGGAGGTTCACCTTATCGTAACCTAAGGCATGGATGAAATCTACAGCATCCTGAGCCATAGCAGGTACATTGTCAGGGGTAATCCCTTTAGAGCTGCCAACGCCTTTGTTGTTAAACAACACAACAGGATGTTGAGCAGCTATTGCATTGGTAACTTCAGGGTCCCAGTTATCCATGTTTCCAGTGAAATGTTGCAGGAATATAACAGGTATGCCCTCTTTTTTACCAAATGAGCGGTAGGTAAAATCTATACCGTTTACACTTACAGACTTCGTTGGTATTGTCTGATGGTTAAATTCCTGTAATGCGGAGATATTCTCTTTTGTTTCCATTTTGCATATGTTTTATAGATTTAAAGTAAGAACCACCGCAGATAAAATATTTTTTTCAGTTAGTAATAACTACAGTTGTTCTAACCTTTTGCGACGTTGATTTTAACTTTTTATTTTGCCTCTAAAGCTATTACTTGAGCCAGAACATGCGGGAATACTATAAAAGGAGTATGGCTTGAAGGAAGAGAATATACTCTTTCTATACCTGCATCCTTCGCCATTTTTTGCTGTAGTGTATATCCGATAGTATGATCATTGAGGCTTGAAACAAATACCTTACTGACCTTTCCGAATCTGCCCTCACTGAGGGTTACCGGAGTAGCTAACGGAGCTAATGGTTCAGGTTTTAGATTATTGCTTACATAGTCAGCTACCTGCTTTGGCGCATCTGCTAAAAAAACATCCGTAATACCATCTTTTTTTATGCTGGCAATTCCAGCTTTCTCATCTACGATAAGATTTTTTCCGACATGGCTCTCTGCATCAGTTTGTGCAATGGACAGCAAACTTTCACCGTTTTTAGGTACATAAGCCGCTATATAAATTATCTTCTTAATTTGTGGGGCGAGCTGTTCCGCTACTTCGCTTGCCACAATACCTCCAAAACTATGACCTACTAAAATGACATTTTGTTTATTTCCAATGGCTTTTTTAACTTCATCAACATAGAGCTTGAGGCTAATCGCTGAAATCGCCGTATTATCGCGTCCATGACCAGGAAGGTTAACCGGTATAACAGAATTGCCTTCTGCTATCAAATCGTCGGTTACATGTTGCCAATCACCTGATGATGACCAGGCTCCGTGGATAATTACGATAGTATTGGAGTTCTTAGCTTTGCTAGTCTGCGCGAAAGCGGTGAAGGTTGTGATAAAAAGTGCGGTTATTACTAAAATTAAATTTTTCATGATAGACGATAGATTATAAGTATTACTATTTAGTTATTAGCTATTTTGGTAAGAAGTGATGATAAGTTATCAGGTTGCGAAAGAAAGGGGCTATGTCCGGTATTTATCTCAAGTACAGATTTGACATTCCCGGTTGAAATCATTTTATTTTGCAAGTACGGCGATACAACATGATCCTGTAAAGTTTTGATATATGCTTTTTTAACGGATCCGAAATTTTGTCCGGTAAGCGTTACAGGATTAATAAATGGAATTAATGGTTCCGTACGGTAGTTATTTAGCACCAGGTTTTGTACTTCCGGGGTTCCATCCTGAATAAACAAATCAACAATTTGGTCTTGTTTGACATCTACTGTATAGGTATCGGTATGGAAGATCAATACATCCTTACCTCCAAGGTGTGAATCCGGATCCATATGTGCCAAACTGTCAAGTGTCAGGCCTGAAACAGGCAGATAAGCCGCTACATAGATCAGTGTTTCTACTTTTTCAGGTATTGACTCTGCTACCGAAGAAATTATCATTCCACCCAGGCTATGCCCTACAAGTAAAACCTTTCCGTCTACCGTGGAAATTGCATTCATTACTTTTTCCTTATATTTATCCAGTGTTATTTCAGTGGGAGGGGTTTGGTCAGCACCGTGGCCCGGCAACTCAACAACAATTACATGGTTACCCTGCTTTTCAAGATTAGCTTTCACGGCTTGCCAGGCATACGGCGCCTGCCAGGCTCCATGAACCAGGACATAATTTTTGGGGTTTGCAGGTTGCACATCATCGCTTGAGCAGGATGATAAAATGAACATAGCTACAAGAACAAGTAGTTGTATTACTCTTAATTTTTTCATGATTAGTAATGGGTATTAGATTAGTATAGGGAGAATTTATTTTTACTTACTTTCTAAGAAGCTGTTTAAGCAGCTTCCAAAGCTATAATGGCTGATAGCACTTGAGGAAATACAATAAATGGAGTGTGACTTGACGGGAGTGAGTAGGTTCTTACAATACCAGCGTCTTTAACCATTTTTTGTTGAAGTAAATAACCAATAGTAAGGTCATTTTTGCTATGTACATACACCTTAGCAATTTTTCCAAAACTGCCCTCGCTAAGGGTCACCGGAGCAGCTAATGGAGCAAGAGGCTCTGGCCTCATAGTATTGGCAACATATTCGGCCACTGCTATTGGGGCATCCGCTAAGAAAACTTCAGCAATTGCATCTTTAGCGATACTGGCAACTCCAGCTTTTTCGTCTACAATCAGGTTTTTACTTATCAGGCTCTGCGTATCAGTCTGCGCAAGTGATAATAAACTGTCTCTGTTTTTAGGTACGAAAGCTGAAATATAAATCAGTTTCTTAATCTGAGGAGCAATCAACTCTCCTACTTCGCTAATTACTATTCCACCGAAACTATGACCTATCAATGTTACATCCGTTTCATTACCAATAGCTTTTAAAACTTCGTATACATAAAGTTGCAGGCTAACATCTGAGATTGGTGTCTCATCACTACCATGGCCGGGAAGATTTACGATGATCAGATTGTTTCCTTCAGAAGTCAGGTAGTCAGCAACATAATGCCAATCTTTTGCTGAAGACCAGGCTCCATGAACAATTACAATGGTGTTGGTCTTTTTAGTTACCGGAGAACTTATAGTTGCTTTGGTGTTATTTTTCTCGTTTTGCATATTATTACTTGTTTAATTCTATGCAAAGAAAGAGTGAATAAAACCTTTATCTCTTGCCACAAGACAAGTAATGAAATTGAAGCTCTATTTTTATTAAATTTGAATGATGACAGGTATTGAAGCGCTGACATATCAATACAATGTATAATACAGAGAACAGTAGCCTCTTATTAATCATATACAGTAAAGACAGGCTGGTTATATATATTCACGCTATGGAACGATGTAAATACCTATAGTATTTAAACTGTCAATAAGTATTTTCAGAGGTTTAAGTAATAAAAAAGCCCTCTTAGTATACATTTTTTCCGCTCAGACAGAGCATGCCTAAATGTTAGTTTTATTACCATTGAAAAACTAAAGATGAAAATTTGATTACTTGTCATAGGACAAGTGCAAGAGTTTCTATTATATTTTTCTTTGCAATGCCAACCCGAAATGGATGAAATTGAAAAATAAGAATCAATGGAAATTTAAGTATTAGCCTAAGGGACAAATAACTCTTTTCTGTTTAACTTTAATACAATAGCAATGGATAAACAAGGATTAAAAAATTATATAATCAAGAATTTGTCATTTCCAGACCGTACACTGGATGAGGTAGTCGAGTATTTTGAAGAAATAACCATTTTGAAAAATGATTTTTTTCTTAAAGAGGGAAAAGTAAATGAGCATTATTTCTTTTTGCAGAGTGGTTTTATGAGAGCATTTACGTATGATAGTGAGGGAAATGAGATCACGACTAATTTTTATCAGAAAGATAGTGTGGTATTTGAAGTGTCATCATTCTATTTAAGAACCCCTTCTACTGAAAATATTCAAGCAGTGACGGATTGTTATGGCTATGCCATTAGCTATAACCAATTGAATTTATTACTGCATGCGATTCCTGAGTTCAGAGCCTATGGCGTTAAAATGTTAGCGAGAGAATATGTGCTCTATAAAAAAAGAACACTTGAGTTAATAAATTTAAGCGGTGAAGCACGTTATGAAAATTTAATGAATAGCAATAAAGAGGTATTTCAGCATGCCCAATTAAAACAAATTGCTTCGTACCTGAATGTTACAGATACTTCGCTAAGTAGAATAAGACGCGAATTCTCAAAAAAATAGACCATTTGTATTAATAACACCTTACACCGACTTTTATATTTGGGGGTACTCTACGTGTTGATCCTTTTCAATCCTATTTGATGACAGCATATCAGAACAAGAATCAACCTAAATTTTGGATATGAGTAAAACCTAAGCCTATACTTTTGAAAAGTGCGGGCTTGGGTTTATTTTTGAGTAAGACCTCTTTCTTCATCTCTTTATTGTCTCAATCATCACTCTACTTGCAGCATCCTACTTTTTTGCTTGTCCAAAAAAGTAGGCCAAAAAAGACACTTTTCTCCAATTCTCCCGCCCACAGGCCAAAGGCCAACCTCGCGGAGAAAAGACTCTCTACTCACCTACACCACCTTTCGCGATTGGAGTTTCCTTTGCTCTCTTTGTAGCTTCTTTAGTTTACTATGTATTCCACGTCAAAGTCAAATCCTTTTACTTAAAATTCGGGATGGCTCTTGTTTTTATACAAACACAAATATGATGGATGACAGCTATCCAATCGCTAAATAAAGGGTGGTGGACTCATTTATCATCTGTAAAAAACAGCAGTCTTTTTGATACGGCTTGACTCGTTAATGGGTTATTTGACGAGATCCCTATAAAAATGAACTCTGTCTGATCCCTCCTCTTTATCAGACTATCGCAGAATAAAATAAGATGCTATTTTTTCATTGCATGCAACCTGACAACTCAATTAAGCATCTTACTCTCAAAGGTTTACCTCTATACTTTGTCCCTATGCTCCAGAACTATCTGACTATCGCCCTGCGCAACTTATGGCGCAACAAAGCTTTTTCGGCTATCAATATTTTTGGTTTGGCCATCGGCATTGCCACATGCCTGCTGATTACCTTGTACGTACTTGATGAACTGAGCTTTGACCGCCATTTTAGTAAAGCTGACCGCATTTACCGGATGGGTTTCAGCGGTAAATTCAACGGACAAGTACTGGATGCAACTGCGCTAGGGGCTCCATTAGCGCGGCAAATGCGGGTCGATTATCCTGAAGTGGAAGAATCGACCCGGCTGCGGGTTTCAGGCAATCCCTTTGTGACCTATGGAAACCGGACATTTAAGGAAGATAAATTTGTGTATGTTGACTCTAATTTTTTTCAGGTATTCGACATTCCTTTCCTAAAAGGTGATCCCAAAACGGCCTTGTCGCAACCCAATACGATGGTGATTACCCAGGCCATTGCCCGGAAGTACTTTGGCAACCAGGACCCAATGGGCAAAATGCTCCAGTTGAAAAGCTGGAATAATACGTATAAAGTAACGGGTTTGATTGAGAAGGTTCCGGCCAATACCCATTTCCACTTTGACCTGTTTGCGACTATGCTCAACCACGAAGATGCCAAGCAACAGATATTTGCCAATTTTAACTTCCCTACCTATATAGTACTGAAGAAAGGCTATGATTATAAGCAGTTGGAAGCCAAGCTACCCACAATTGTCAACCGGTTCATTGAGCCGGAATTCAAACAATACCTGGGCGCTACTACAGCTGACTTACGGAAGGCAGGCAATCAAATGGTTTTTTTCCTGCAACCACTCACTGACATCCACCTGCACTCGCACCAGTATGATCAATTGGAAGCCAATGGCGATATTCGCTACGTGTACATTTTTTCGACCATCGCCGGCTTTATGCTGCTCATTGCCTGCATCAACTTTATGAACCTGTCTACCGCTGGTGCCGCCCGACGAGCCAAAGAAGTAGGTATCCGCAAAGTACTGGGATCGGCGAAAGGGCAACTAGTTGGTCAGTTCTTGTCCGAATCGATGCTGTTGGCCGGTTTCGCACTGCTACTGGCTGTACTCATCGTGGTTTTCTGCCTGCCAGCTTTCAATGGACTTACAGGTAAAACGTTTTCTTTTTTTTCCATTGCTCAAGGGTGGTCGGTAGCGTGTCTGGTTGTTTTATGCCTATTAGTAGGCTTACTCGCAGGGAGTTATCCGGCATTTTTCCTATCCTCCTTCAAACCGATTGCAGTGCTCAAAGGAGGCAATCCGACAATACAGTTGGTGTCAGGTAGCCGTCAATCAGGCCTTCGGTTACGAAGTGCACTGGTGGTATTCCAGTTTTTCATTTCCATCACCCTAGTAGTGGGCACCACGGTAGTTTACCAGCAATTAACCTACATGCAGAACAAGAAGATTGGCTTTGACAAGGAGCAGGTGATAGTGATTCACGATACCTATGCTCTACAGAAAAATGAGCAGGCTTTCCGCAATCAGCTTTTGCAAGATTCACGCGTAGTACGAGCGAGTATTTCCGACTACATTCCAGTAGGACCGACCAATTATGATTATAGTCCCGTTTTTCCAGAAGATCATCCGACCCAAAATGTGGTGATGGGGCACTACCGGGTCGATGAGGAGTATTTACCCACGCTGGGAATGGAACTGGCTCAAGGACGAAACTTCTCTAGGAACTTTGGCACAGACTCTCTGGCGGTGATTATGAATGAGTCTGCTGTCAAGTCATTGGGATGGCAGAAAGACCCGCTGGGTAAAAAAGTACTTCGCATTGTGGATGGAAACGGTACAAAACGAGCCTATACGGTCATTGGTGTGGTGAAGGATTTTCATTTTAAGTCCCTACACGAAAAGATTGGCCCACTCATTATGTTTATGGGTGATAATTCGGGCAGTATTCTGGTGAAGGTAAAAACCAAAGAAATCGCGGGCTTGCTGGCTTCATTCAAAAAACAGTGGAGTGCCTTCCCCTCTGATGCACCTTTCGGGTATTCCTTCATTGATCAACGGTTTGAATCGGTTTATCGGGTCGAACAGAAAATCGGGAAAATCATGAGTATCTTCTCCAGTCTGACCATTTTCATTGCGTGCCTGGGACTGTTTGGCCTAGCTACCTTTACCGCTCAGCAGCGCAACAGGGAATTCGGCATCCGCAAAGTACTCGGAGCAAGTGTAACAAACATTATTGGGCTGCTTTCCAAGGACTTCCTGCTGCTAGTGTTGATTGCTAATCTGACTGCCTGGCCTATCGCTTATTATGCCATGAACCGTTGGCTGGAAGATTTCGCCTACCGCATTTCCATCAGCTGGTGGGTGTTTGCCTTGGCGGCGGTGGTAGCCTTACTTATCACGCTGGTAACGGTGAGCTATCAGGCAGTGAAAGCAGCCCTGGCCAATCCGGTAACCTCACTCAAAACAGAATGACCTGAACAGAATAATTTGTCTTACGGTTGAGTTGTCCCATTATTACTCGTTCTGTTTACCATCCCAAGGTAAGCTGTTGATAGTATAGACAACAAAACAGTTCACACTATCAACAGCTTACCTGGAAAGACACTAATTTTCCTTCTCTTTTTGAGTTTCCCTCCTTGCGACAGGCAACCTGTGGAAGTAACAAATCACGAAAACAAAACAAGCTTATGGAATAATTTGTATCTTACCATTCCACAAAAAAGCTACTACTTAACCTGTTTCCTTATGCATAAGAAAGTCATTTATCTGATCATTGGATTAGTGAGTGCAGGCATACTCTGGCAATGCACTTCTCCAAAAAGTAAAGGTGAAAACACTGATTCTGCATCACCACCCAAACAATATACCATATCACAATTTATGAATACGGTGAGGCTTTCCGGAAGTTCATTTTCTCCGGATGAGTCCAAATTATTATTTACAAGTAACCAATCCGGAATATTTAATGCCTATGAAATAGCTTTGACCGGTGGGACACCCAAAGCACAGACGGAATCTAAAACGAATTCCATATTTGCTATTTCCTATTTTCCAACAGACGAACGCATCTTGTTTTCAAGTGATAAAGGAGGAAATGAAATAACCAACATCTATAAAAAGGATATGGATGGAAAAATCACTAACCTGACTCCTGATACAACGGCAAAATCCGAATTTGTCGGTTGGAGTGCGGATAAGAAAAGTTTCTTTTATGTGACTAACAAAAGAAACCCTCAATTTTTTGATCTGTATGAAATGGATGTAACACAGTTTCAGTCAAAGCTTATCTACAAGAATGAACAAGGGTTAGATGTAGGAGCTATATCCGATGATAAAAGATATCTGGCCTTATACAAGTCAATAACTACAAGCAATACCGATATTTACATCTATGATGCACAAACGAAAAAGACATCTTTGATTACAAAACATACAGGAGATGTTGCCAATAGCCCTCAAACCTTTAGCCCCGACAATAAAAAACTATATTACACTACAGATGAGAGAAGTGAATTTGCGTACTTGAAAAGCTATGATCTGATAAGTGGAAAGGCACAGAAAGAGGCAGAAGAGCCGTGGGATATTTCGTATATGTACTTTTCAAAGAAAGGAAAATACAAGGTAATTGGTATTAACAATGATGCAAAAACACAAATTAAGATCTATACAGCAGTCGACAATCAATTGGTGAAATTACCCTCTCTGCCAGCGGGCGAAATCACAGGAGTGACTATTTCGGATTCAGAAAAGCAAATGGCATTTTATGTAAGTAGTTCCAAATCACCCAATAGCTTGTATGTTTACAACTTTGAAACGACCGAATATAAAGAATTAATCAATGCAATGAATAAAGAGATTGCAGCAACTGACTTGATAGAGGGAGAGGTAGTTCGGTTTAAATCGTATGATGGGCTGGAGATTCCCAATATTTTATATAAGCCCAAAACAGCAACGCAAGATCAGAAAGTTCCTGTAATGCTGATGATTCACGGAGGACCAGGAGGTCAGACGCGACTCAATTATTCTCCTATGATTCAATATCTAGTCAATCATGGGTATGCAATCCTGGCAGTAAATAACAGAGGAAGTTCAGGATATGGAAAAACCTTCTTCACAGCTGATGACCAAAAACATGGAGATGCTGATTTGAAAGACTGTATTGCTTCAAAGAAATATTTAGCCTCATTACCTTGGGTAGACACAACGCGAATAGGTATAATGGGAGGAAGCTATGGCGGATATATGACCCTGGCAGCTTTGACATTTGCTCCAGAAGAGTTTAAAGTCGGTGTTGATATCTTTGGCGTTGCCAATTGGTTGCGGACATTAAAAAGTATTCCACCCTGGTGGGGTTCTTTCAAAGATGCACTGTATAAGGAGATGGGGAATCCGGCTACAGATTCTGTTGCTCTTTATAACAAATCACCTCTGTTCCATACCCAAAGAATCAAAAAGCCTTTGCTTGTCATTCAAGGAAAGAACGATCCAAGAGTATTAAAAGTAGAATCAGATGAGATTGTGGCGGCTGTAAAGAAGAATAATGTTCCCGTGGAATACATCGTGTTTGATGACGAAGGCCACGGATTTGTAAAGAAAGACAACGAAATAAAAGCATATGAAGGAGTACTTACATTTCTGGATAAACATCTGAAAAAATAGTAGCTCTGAAAAATAAAAAACCTGCCTGGATTGACTTACATCTTTTAGGCAGGTTTTTGTTTTAGAGGATGTTTAAATTAGACACATTAAAGAGGCGAAAAGAGCAAATTTTAGAGCGAGTCAAGTTATTTACCTATAACTCAATTGCAACATAGCCAGCGACTATGGGTTGATAAATAGGCGAAGGCGCAGCCTAAAAGATGCTTTTGCAGCCTTTACAAAATAATTTTAGACATGCTCTGTTATGTACTTGCTTATGTTAAGCTTTTTGAAGTATTAGTGACATAATAGTGCTAATCTATAGGTATCTGGCAACACAAGAAGTACGGCTACCAAAATAAAAACAGCCATCATGGCTAGTATGATAAATACCCACTGCCATCCGGGTCCTGCCGTTACATAGCCACCAATAGTAGGGGCCACCATGGGCGATGCACCTACTACCAACATGAGCAGCGCAAAAACTTTGGCATTCTCATTGACTGGAAACAGGTCGCGTACCATGGCCATAGATGCTACCGCCGCCGCGCAACTTCCTATAGCCTGAATCACACGCAAAACAATCAGTTCATCTAGTGTAGTAACCATCGCACAGCCAATAGAGACAATGATGTAAATACTTAACCCAACAAACAACGGCTTTTTACGTCCAAATTTGTCTAATAGCGGTCCGTACAATAGTTGCCCCGCTGCCAGACCAATAAAAAAGCTGGAGAATGATAGTGCTACACCAGCCACGTCGGTGTGCAAACAGGTTGCAATAGCCGGAAATCCCGGCAAATACATATCTATCGAAAAGGGCCTAACGCTGTTAAAGTTCCTACTATTAAAATAAGTGAGATATAACGTTTTCTGTCTATAATTTAACAAAGTAGTACCAGGCAGGCATGTTCTATAATACTGCTCTCATGTGATAGTGGAAGTTTGTCTGTGCTTGCAATGATGTTAAAAAGTCTATATATATAAAGCCTGATATCTCAGGCTTTATATACTTTAAAACGAACTGTCTTCTGGATATTTTTTTTCAATCGGCCCGAGTCAGATTTTATTCATTCTGATTCTATCCTCTTTTCTATGACCTTCATACAGGCTTTTTGTGTGATTTTTATGCATCATCGAAGGCATCTGCCAGGCTTGAGCTGTTCCGTTGGATGCCAGAAACACTATCCCTGCTCCCCAGCATGCATTAATCTTGTCAATAACCGCCATCAGAGCCGGATTAGAAGGCTGTATAAAAACAACAGGTTCGAATGTATGTTCGAACCTGTTTGGTTAGCAGTTGTCTCTTGCAGAAAGATTAATTAAAGGATTGTCTGAATTCTATAGGCGAAAGATTAGTTTTGATTTTAAAGAGTTTTGAAAAAGATTGCGGATGTTCAAATCCTAATTCGTAAGCAATTTCGCTTATAGAAAGGTTCGTTGTCGACAATCTTTCCTTAGCCTTTTCAATCAGTTTTTCATGAATATGCTGCTGAGTACTCTGCCCTGTCAATGCTTTGAGTAAACCACTTAAATAGCTGGGTGACACGTTTAAATTATTGGCAATATATTCAACAGAGGGTAATCCTTTTGATAGCAGATCCTCATTATTGAAGTAATTGGTAAGCAATTCTTCCAAACGATTCAGAAGTTGATGACTGGCCTTTTTTCTAGTAATAAATTGTCGGTTATAAAACCGCTCAGCATAACTAAACAAGGTTTCCAGATGCGCAATAATGATACTCTGACTAAAGTTATCAATATTAGCATTAGACTCGTGCTTAATATTTTTGATAATCTCATTAATGATCGCTTCTTCTTTTTCAGATAAAAACAACGCCTCGTTTATTGCATAGCTAAAGTATTCATATTCCTTAATTTTTTTGGCAAGTGGTGTATTCCACAAAAAATCGGGATGCACAAACAACATCCAGCCTGTCATGGCAGGGTTGGGTCCGCCAGGTCTTCCTTGCATCACCTGGTTTGGACCCATAAATGCCATAAGTCCTCCATCAAAGTCATAGGGCTGATGCCCATAGATAAATCCGTCACAATTTCGTTTCATGGAAATTGTATAAAAATCCAATACTATACTGACACCCGGAGCACCTTTCAAATCCGAAGTATCGATGATGCTGATTAATGGATGGGCAGGCATCGGAAGTTGCTGCATTCGATGTCCTTCATGTATCGTTTTTATTCGAATGATCTTTTTAGTCTCCATTATTTTGTGAATTGAAAAGGATATTTCAACCAGATTAACCCTAGTGGTAGTGCCAGAAATGGTATTTCAATCAATGCCATCCTGACATTATTGGCATTTAATGCCAACGCCATTATGATCAGAATAGAAAAAGCATTTAGCAAGTTACCAATAAAAAATGTTTGTGGTAGCAAAATTAATACAGCCAGGATGAGCAAGATTACACCTATCACTGGAACATATGTTTTGTTAACACCCAATTCTGTCATCATTTTTACCTGATCAGGATCATTGCCAAAATGCAACGCTGTCCAGCCATGTCTCACATGTAAAAAAATGGAAACTGCCATAAGTAAGATACTTTAAGACTTTCATTGTGCTTTTGATATTTTAAAAATGGTAGACGTTTCAACGGTTGTCTCCTGTCTCAGGGTTGCTTCACACCGGCCCAACAAAGTGAAGGGCACATAATTTATGAATTCCTGCAAATTGGTGAAATATGCATTGCCGTATTTTTGGGAACCTTTGTAGAAAACCTGATTTACAATAAGATACTTGTCAGCAAAGTGCTTTTGGAGTGTTTTTAATACGTTGTCCAGATCGGGAAGTATATACCAGACAATTTCAGAAAACAGCACACAATCGTAATTTTTGTAATTCGTGAGGTCAGAAACAATGTTGGAAATTTCAAAATCCAGGTTTGGAAATGTCTTTCTCGCTCTTTCTATCGCCATAGGAGAAATGTCGATACTTTTGGGAGTGATATTAGTTTCCTGCCGTATCCAGTTGGCATAATATCCCAATCCACAGCCACATTCGAGTACACTGCGAATGTTATGTGCTTTCAAATGCAGAATACCAGCTATTCGAGAATATTTATTGGGTTGCAAGGATTGTGTCCAGGGATCATCAAATTTTGCATACATTTCATCAAACTTTCCAATAAACTTCCCGTCTTTGATTACGTAGTCGTGATATGTTTCCATGATGTTTATTAAAGATTGTTTTACAGTATCTGAGGGTTGCCGTCATGCCTATGGAGTAGCCCCCTCAAGGGTTTGGCTTCATGAGGAATATAGTTGCCGATACAGTACACTCTCATATAATACCACTCATTGGCAGAATCTGGTTATGTCCTCAGTATTTAGTGTTTTTCCACCGAGGCCTGTGTGTCCCTATATTAGGGGCAGCTTGGTTCAAACCACTTGAAAACAAGTAGGTGTACAGAAATAAACCTAAGACAACCAATCATAAAGCATTGACTATCAAAACGTTATTCTTTCTCCTCCGTCTTTTTCCTCTCATCTCTTTATGTAAGGACTTATGTATTCAAAGAAGTATCTATCTTCCGGCTTACAATGAAACAGACAATGCCCGACAGCAGACTGAATACCGGCACCACGAGCATACCTATCTGCAAGCCATTTTCATGATTTGCAGCCGTGGCAATATCACTGATCATTCCCACCAAAAGCGGTGACAATGCGGCTGGCAACAGGCCCGAACCCAACATAAGTAATCCGGAAGCTAATGCCTGCTGACCCGGGCCAGCTACCAAATGGCCTGCACCAAACGCGTGCGGCAGCAGGAAGGCAAATGAAAACATGGCAGGTACAAGCAAGGCTATAGATAGCCAGCTTACTGGGATAAACAGCGCTACCAGAGTGGTCATTGAGGCTATGCTAAAGGCAATGGCTGGCGGATTCAGTAACCTGCCTGATCCACGATTAACGGCGTTGTCAAAAATTCGGCCGCCCAGAAGCGTACCCGCAATCCCCATCAGCCCTTGCAGGAGTCCGAATGAAATACCTACCTGACTTGCTGTTAACCCATGCGTCCGAATCAGGAACGGAGCACCAAACGCATAAAAAGGAGCAGATGCAAATCCCAACAGGTTAGCAGCTATAAACATCCAGGCGAATGCAGGCTTTGATAATAGGACTCTGCTTGCTGCGAAAAAGTTATCGTTCTTACTTTGTTCTATCGTGCTGGATTTACCTATAAATAACAATACCAAAATCACTATTACCAGACCGAACATGCCTGCACTAAAAAGCGCGTAGCGCCAGCCTATCGTGTCACTGGCCCAGCCACCTATAGCAAACCCCAGCATGGTACCCAACGGAATACCCATAGCAAACAGACCGATAGCCCGTCCACGGATCTGAGATGGAATTTTCTGTACAATCAGCGCATGGCTGGCGGGTGTTCCTCCTGCTTCGCCAAGCGCAACGCCTACCCGTGAAAGTGCCAGTGTAACAAATCCGGTTGCCCAGCCACCAAGGCTTGTCATCACACTCCAGAGCAAAATACACCCCAGCAAAATCCGGTTGGCCCATCCCTTGTCCGCCATACGGGCCAGTGGCAAAGATGCCAGTGAATAACAAAGTGAAAACGCTAAGCCGGTTATCAATCCAAGCTGTGTATCGCTAAGCCGCAGATCGACTTTGATAGATTCGGCCAGAATAAAAGGCAGTATCCGGTCTATCTGACTAAAAATACTTACCAGCAGAAGGGTAGTTAATAAGGCCATTCTCCGCCAGCCAGACACCCAGACACGGTCATCGGATAGTACTATGGGTTCGTTCTGGTTTTTCATTGTTGCCGTGTCCATTTAAATGTTTTACCCATCATGGGAACACCTTTATAGCCTCGTGTTTCAAGAGTGTCCGTACTTTTCAGTACAGCTTTCAGGTTATAGGTATTCCCTGATTTGAAAGTCTCTATTTTCAAATCTTTGTCTTCTGTTAGCCATATGCCAATGATTTTGTCTGCTGACAAAGACTGAGCAGACGAGCTGACCACTAAAGTCCATAGGACACCAGCCAGCCAGGTGATTCTTTTCATACGCATTACCTACTTATTTACAAGGTGAATAATCTATTGATTGGCATACATGAATGAAGCTCCCATCTTTCCAGCCTGTGCCATTATGAATTTGGGGGCAATTCGGCTCACTATTTGTATCACTTTTGCCAGTCCGGGATATATTTCGTCTTTATCACTTTTCATTCCTTTGATTGCCTGCTCCACAATTTTTTCAGGTGCCATCAACCTGTTGGAATCAAATCCTTCTTCATTCCTGAACTTTTCGTTTAATGGTGTCGAACTGCCAGGGGCTACTAGCTCAATCACTTTAATCCGGGTATTTTTTAACTGTACCCGCAATGCTTGAGTGTACCAGCGAAGGCCTGACTTACTGGCACTGTAGATGGGCGCTATGGGAAGAGGCATAAGGGCGATGCCCGAAGTTACATTGAGAATGACAGCATTTTTCTGTATTCGCAAATGTGGCAAAAACTCCTGTACCATGCGTATAGGTCCCATTAAGTTAATTTCTATTTCCCGGGTAAGGTCAGTCAGGTCGTGGTTATGATGCAAACTCAGCTTGCGCATTTCTCCGGCATTGTTGATCAGTATATTAAGCTGTGGGAATTCACTGATAACTCTGTTATACAAATGGCTGATCTCTCCAGGTTTGCTCACATCACTTTGTATGGTATGTACTACAGGCAGTTTCTGTTTTGTTTCCTGAAGTTTTTGGACGTTTCTGCCAGTAATGATCACGGTATTCCCCAATTCAATGAGTCTGGCGGCAAACTCATATCCAAAACCACTTGTTCCGCCTGTAATCAGGACGGTATTATTGGTTAGTTCCATTTTTTCTTAAATTTATTGTGAATAAGTGCTGTATGAGCTATGGGCCAAGGGTGATTAAATTATAGATCTACCCTTACTCCAAACGTTGGGAATACGCCCAGTCCAATATTGAAAGTTCGGCCTGTTTCCGGTAAAAAAATCTCTGAGTTTACATTGAACCGGTTGGTGACATTGACCAGGTCAAGGAAGGCGGAGAACGTACCACGTTTCATGGGAACGTAGTAATCTACCCGTATATCCAGGCTGAAGTAGTCGGCAAGCCTTCTGCCATTAACAGCAGTAATTTGTTGGCCATACCGAATTTTGTTGGGATCGTTGAGCACATCCGAATAAACTATGTATTCATCTGTCGGGCGACCTGTGCTGTAACGAAATTTCCCGGAGAATATCCACTTGTCAGTAGGCTTGTAACTGGCAAGAATGTTGAGTGTGTGTGGAATGCTGAAGATGTAGTTGTATTCTCCTAACGTAGTATGGTCATCCCTTTTGCTTACCATATATGAGTAGCCGATCTGGCCATAGTATTTGCGGGATAATCTTTTAACCAGGCTAATATCGGCACCATACGCATAGCCATCTCCAGTATTTGTCAGAAAACTTTGCATGCGGTTGGGTTGCACCACAAGGTTGTTAAATTGTTTGTGCCAACCCTCCACAACCAGTTTGAGATCTGGTGAGAATTGAAGTTTATACCCTAAAATGGATTGTATAACTCTTTCATTATTAATCTTATTCTTTTCTGATTGGCCGGCAACATCAGCATAAGCCGCATCCTGATAATACAGGCCAGTTGCAAAATTAATGCTGTGCTTGTCATTCAACGCAAACGATCCACTGAGACGAGGCGAAACGGTATGCTCATCAGAGAAGCCTGTAAAATCATAACGTATACCAGGATTAAGGGTGAAGCGTGGGGAAATTGTCCAAGACAAAGCAATGTAACCTGAGCCATTGAAGGTACTTTTGTTATAGACCGAATTGAATTGGGAGGGATCTACTATCTGATAGTATTGTGACGGGCTCGGCCTGACATCCGTACTTCGGAAGGTATAGACGGTGTCAATACGACTGAGCGTTCTCCGGTAGTCAAGGTTCAGTACCATGGCATCTATTCCAGCCGTTACCGTCAGATTATCGTAATGTTTTGTATAAATAGAGCGGTAACCTATTTCCTGCTGATTGTTTTTAATGCTTCTGAGCTTATCCTCGTATCTTCCGGATCTGGGATTAATGATATCGCCTCCGGAACTGAGTGAGGGGGAAAATCTTCCAAAATTATTATCCACGGTAGAGGATCGGTAATACAATATATTTTTCCAGTAGCTGCTCGTACTGGTTAATGTTTGCAGGTTAAAACCTGCAATCGCTTTGCTTCCCCGATGATTCCACAGTACAGTGCCCGCACTGTTATCCTCATTAAGGTTAGTCTCTCCGCCAATAGCATCTATATTCCGGTGGGTGCTTTCAGGATTATACATAACTACGAGTGAGAGCTTATTCTTTACATTAATCTGGGTTGTCGTCTTTAGAAGATAATCACCAAAACTTATAAAACTGGGGTTTTGTATGTTGAGTACATTTTGCAGGGCTGCAAAATTATGATAGCGTCCGGAAGTAAATAGGCTTGTTTTTGGTGAGATCGGCCCGTCAGCAATCAATGTGGCACCAAGCAAATCAAACTGCCCGCCGAAAGACCAGGATGCTTTGTTGCCCTCTTTGATACCAAGACTTAGATAGGATGATGATTTCCTCCCATAAACAGCATCAAAGCCACCGTTTTGAAATTGCACGTTGTCGATAATTCTTGGCGCAAAAATGCTAAACCTGCCGCCATTCGGATCATTGAAACCCGAGTTAAATCCCTCGGCTTCTAAATGAGACAGATTAAACATGGGCATATCATCTACCATATAAATATTATCCTGAGTACCTTGTCCTCTGGCAGCAATGGCTGAAAACTGAGCACCGCTACTCACTACACCTGGTAGCACAGATAAGGCCCTCATAATGTCACCTTGAGCCCCTGGGCTTCGAAAAATTTCTTCTCTTGAAAAAGAATAAGAGGAAACGGGTGTCAACGGATTATTCTCACCTTTGAATGAAACTACCGTAACTTCACTGAGTTGCCCGATGTCTTCTAAAAGTTCAAATTCTGAATAATACGTTTTATTGGAGGTAATCGTAATTTCGTTAATTTTTTTTGTTTGAAAGCCAACCATCGAGATAGTAAGCGAGTAAGATCCGGCTGGGATCGTTTTGATTGAAAATATCCCGGCGGTATCGGTAACTGCACCAAATGTGGTATTGTCCAGTAATACACTTACCCCTGCAAGTGGTTGTTTGGTAGATTGTTCAATGATTCTACCCTTTAGATTACCCGTTGATTGGGCGGTTACCAGTTGGATAATTGATAAGATGCCAAACAGGCTAAGCGTGAGGCTAAGCAATAGACTATTCTTGTTTCCTTGCATGTTCTTTATGTTTTTACCCTACAAAATTGAGCAAGAATAAAAGAGCAGTCTTAGCCAAATCTACTTTTCTTGTAATCAAATCTGTGAAAGGAAGACTTCTGGCAGAAATGTGGTTGTTCTCATGACCTGGTTTTAGGTTAATATTCACTCCTATTGACACTATATAGCTTAATAGAGAGAAAGCTTAGTAGAGGGATTTTCAGTGCTATAGGCATCCACATCTAACTACACGAATCATTCTATGCCATGATAGTCAGTTTTATTGAAAGGCATAAGGCAACAAGCAACAGAATATCCTTCTTCATAATCATATAACAGATTTCTGACGATTAAGTAACCTATCAGTATTTCCCTACCTAACAAGTATCGATTAAATGTATACGCCTAATCCACAGTAACCAATAAATACTGTTAATTAGGCGCATGGAGTAAATAGCAAAAACTACTCAGCCTTTTGCGGTACAATCTGGCGGAGTTCGCTTAGGGCTTCTGAATATACGATAGGTGGCACCTCTCCCAGAGGCAGATTAGGAGACTGATAAATGTTGCCGGCCATCTTCCGGAAATAACATTTTCCAAATTCTGCCAGCCAGCCATCTTCGGTGTATCCCATAAACAAACCACCTCCGGTTTCGATAAACGCCTGTACACCCAGTTCGTCAAACGATTTTGAGAACGAATAAATGTCTCCATGATCACCCAGTTCCCAGGCTGTCCAGCCAAACCGTTTAAAGGCACCTTTTATCTGTACCGCATTGCCTTTTTTGTCCGCAAATTCTTCGACTTCCATTAGCTCTTTATCCGTATCAGACAGGAGTACAGATGGACGCTGCAACTGTGGGAATAAGGGTTCTATTCCTGCCTCATAAAACTTCTGTATCCAGGCCGCCCGTTCTTCTTCTGACAAATCCAGCGGATGCACCATACCTACCATACTATCTTCCGCAATGGTAATCTCTTCGTCCTGGAAGTTGAGCAATGACGTATCTTCGGCACAATAGAATGTATGTGACAGTTTGCCCGATGCATCAAATGTACCCCAAAGCAGATGAGTGGCATAAACAAACATAATCGGGTTGTTCACAAAGAAACTTTGCCACTTTTCAGGCTTCCATTTGCGTTGAATTACCAGATACAACTCCATCCGGCTCGACTGTGATCGTACCACATCCCGCACTTCCTTGCCAATCTCTTTAAACTCATCCAGCAGGGGCTTGGGCGTATTTTTTGGAGCAGACTTAAGCAGCTTATTGTCTTCGTTCAGAAAGGCCAGTTTAAAATCCTTGTTGATAAATACTCTGAATTCGTCCTCACCCGCTTTGAAGGTTTTATACATATTCTCAAACCCAAAATCCGGAATAATGCTGTCGGCCAGTTCGTTCATATCCATACCCAGTTCTTCGGCTGCAACCTGTAAGGCATTCAGTGCTGCAGTACCAATATTGGAGTATTTGGTTTTATACTTACGACTAAAAAACTCTACTGCCCGTAAGGCTTTGTTAGTACCTATCAGTGCTAAAGCCACTACACCATATTCAGCCATCTTGCCCCGGTTAGACTCTACCCACTTATTAATCTGTGGCCGGATCACATCTACCAGACTATCATCACCCAGAAAACCTGCCAGTGTCAGACAATATTTCTGCTTGGCATCTCCCCCATTGTCGATAAACTGTGAAAAAAGCTTTTTGGCAAAGGCTCCACTACTGGCTTTATCTATCAATGCAAGCAACGGACGAGCCTCTACATCCGACCGTATCTCTTTGGCCCGGCTCATACGATACATCAGAAAGCGTGTTGCCAGCAGGTTGTCGACGCTCAGCGAAGCCGTAAATGTTAACGCAGGCAGGGTTTTCTCATCCAGCCAGTCAGCCAGTGGTGCATCGAGCTTGCCTCGTTTCTGTGCTGCCAGAATCATATCTGTGATCTGCTGCTCATTCATATGCTGATATCGTCTCTCTCCCAATGCCTCTATCATTACATCCCGAGTATCATCATTTTTCTCCGCGTTTACCGTATCAAGGAGGATCTTTTCAGCTTCAGGGGTTTTGATACGGGAAAGAATAACCGCTACCGTTTGTCGCACATCCGCTGATTTGGCACTCAGCAGTTCCTGGCACTTCGGCAATGCAGCTTCACCCAGCTTAGCCAGTTCCGTAGCAGCAATCAACCGGATGCTTTTGCTCTTGTCTTTGGTGATGTTCCATACTTTATCTATATGGCGGGAATAGTCGTATTTGCCCAGTAGTTCAAGCAATGCTTTCAGTGTAGTACCATTACCCTTTTCTGTTTCCAGACCCAATGCCAGCACAGCTACTGCCTTCTCGCCCATATGTTTGTCTATCACCTGCAGTACTTCCGGACTTATAAAAGCTATATTCAGTTGTCTCAGATAGTCACTGGCTATCTGTGCAGCATTTTCCGGTTCGTACTGAAACAGATCTTCCATTGCGGTAGGACTCACAATCTTCTGTATGTTGCGTCCACTCTGATCTCTCATCCAGAAGGAAGCCTCCTGGTATCCCCAATGCCCTTTTCCTTCCGTTATATGAGTTTGCAGATAGGTACGTGCAGCATCCAGTTGTTTTGTGCGATAGACCTCAGGTAGTTTGTCGGCCATAGCCCGCAGAATAAAATATTTTACAGCTGGTTTTGTAACATACGTATTCCCGTTCTCATACGCCTCCAATAAAGCCTTTTCGTGCAGTTCCGGATTGTAGGTAGCGATATAGATAGCATTGTCCAGACATAGGTAGGTAGTGCTATAACTGGTATAATAAAGAAAATCCGACAAATCATAGGAGGTATATTGTGCCAGGTATTCTATCAGTCTTCCACTCCAGTCGGCACTGGCATGTTTGGTAATAAACGCATCTACAACTTTATCTTTGTATTCCGGAAATATCGAAGCAATGTATTTTCCGGCGGCATGCACCAACAGCTTAGGTCGGTCATAGAAGAAGATATAATAGGCTGTGCTGGTGGCTCCACTTCCTACTCCTGCCAGTGAGAATAAGACAGCTTCATCTGTCAAACCAAATTTGCGAAGGGTAACCATAGCCTTCACCAAACCATCTTCATCCTTTTCTGCCAGAATTTGATCAGCTATCTGTTGCAGAATCGGAGACATAAACATAGGGGCATTTTTAGACCCTGCAAAAACTTTAATCAGCTTCTGATCCTGCTCATCCAGATTTCCAATATCTACCAGTTTCAGCAAAGGCATGTAATAGTATCCATCTCTGGGATGTGTTGGGGTTATAGTGGGTGCTACTGTACTTTTTCCTGAAATGTAGTCAACCAGTTCTTCCAGACTTTTGTAAAAATTAGCTTTAATGGGTTCCTGTAGCCAGGTGTCATTTTGCATAGAGGTATATGCCTGGCTGGCAGCATAATTCAGCTGGTCAAGGGTAAATGCCATAAATTCAAAAAGTGAATAGTAAAAAATAGAACGATGAACAAAGGTAGTTGTAAACTGTAGCTACTCTACGAAAAAATAGGGAGAGGGTTTATTATAATATTAAAATTCTTAACCATTTGCATGTAAACAGATTCTTCTCAAAATTGCACGCAGAATTTCACTAAAGCACTTATATTGAAATTCTTTTACAGGCAAACACATGCCGATACATACAAACCTATTTTTTACCAACAGTTAAATCATATCCCATGGCTTTTCCTAAAGTAAATCCTACACAAACCAATGCCTGGAAGCAACTGACCGTTCATGCCGAACAAACCAGAGATCGTCAGATCAAAGATCTTTTTGCTCAGGATGCGGATCGGTTCAAAAAATTCTCGCTGACTTTCGAGGATATTTTACTGGACTATTCAAAAAACAATATATCAGATCAAACCAAAAGTCTGTTGCTTCAACTGGCTGAGGAATCCCAATTGAAGCAGGCTATTGAAGCCATGTTTGGTGGAGAAGCCATCAATGCCACAGAAGGTCGTTCGGTACTGCATACTGCCCTGCGTAACCGTTCGGGTAAGCCTGTTTATTCAGAAGGCAAAGATGTGATGCTAGATGTAAATGGAGTGCTGGCACAAATGGAAAAATTCTCTAACCAGATTATTTCCGGTGAATGGAAAGGCTACACAGGCAAAGCCATTACCGATATCGTCAACATTGGGATTGGTGGCTCTGACCTGGGTCCAGTGATGGTGACAGAAGCACTGAAGCCTTACTGGAAATCTAATATGAGTGTGCACTTTGTATCTAACGTAGATGGTACGCACATTGTGGAAACGCTGAAAAAGGTAAATCCGGAGACGACGCTGTTTATGATAGCCTCCAAAACGTTTACCACACAGGAGACTATGGCCAATGCGCATTCGGCCCGTAACTGGTTTCTGACCTCAGCCAAAGACGAAAGCCTGGTAGCCAAACACTTTGTGGCTCTGTCTACCAATGCAAAGGAGGTACAGAAGTTTGGTATTGATACAGCCAACATGTTCGGCTTCTGGGACTGGGTAGGTGGACGGTATTCTCTCTGGTCTGCTATTGGATTATCGATAGCCTGTACCATCGGATTTGACAACTTCAAAGCATTGCTGGAAGGAGCCTATGCTATGGATCAGCACTTCCAGACTACTCCTTTCGCAGAAAACATTCCTGTCACACTGGGTCTGCTGGGTGTATGGTACAACAATTTCTTTGATGCCCAAAGCCATGCCATTCTTCCGTATGATCAATATATGCACCGCTTTGCAGCCTATTTCCAGCAGGGAGATATGGAAAGCAATGGCAAATATGTAGACCGCAATGGTACACCTGTCACCTACTCTACAGGTCCTGTTATCTGGGGAGAACCGGGTACAAATGGTCAGCATGCATTTTATCAGCTGATTCACCAGGGCACCAAGTTGATTCCTTGTGACTTTATTGCGCCAGCTATTACGCACAATGCGATTGGCAATCACCATACCTTACTGATGTCTAACTTCTTTGCTCAGACAGAAGCGCTGATGAAAGGAAAGACGGAGGCTGAAGTACGCGATGAGTTCATCAAAGCAGGTAAGTCCGAAACGGAATTTGCGCCACTGGTTCCATTTAAAGTGTTCCAGGGCAATCGTCCTACTAACTCTATTCTGGTAAAACGTATCACGCCGTATACACTGGGTAGCCTGATTGCTATGTACGAACACAAGATTTTTGTACAGGGAGTAATCTGGAATATCTATAGCTTTGATCAGTGGGGGGTAGAACTGGGTAAACAGCTTGCCAGCAAGATTTTGCCTGAGCTGGAAACAGAAGAGGAAGTTACTTCACATGACAGTTCTACAAACGGATTGATTAATGCATTTAAGAGTATGCGTAATATTTCTAAGTAATTTTATCTATAGTTAAAAATAATCGTCTTACTTATAACAAATTACAAAAAGCGGATCTTCCTTTATTCCAAAAGGGAAATTCGCTTTTTCTATTTTGTATTTTCCTTTTCTGAAAGATATTTGCACCAGCTTTTATTAACCAAAAAACCAGTAAAACAATGAAAAAAATCTTTATTGCGGCTATCGCAATGATCTCAGCTATGACTGCCACTGCACAGGTAGAACAAGGAAAATTATTTATCAATGGTCAGTTTGGTGTTTCTTCCAAAAGTTATGAAGCGAATTCCAACTACAAGTATTCTTCATTTGCTTTGACTCCTAGCGTAGGTTATTTTGTTAGTGATCAGTTTGCTGTAGGATTAGGTCTGGGTTTCACTACTACAAAAAACAAATACATTAACAATACCAACGTTGTTACTGAGACTACTCCTACTGTAAATGTATCGCCATTTGTCAGATACTATATTCCTACATCTGGAGATAAATTCCATTTCTTCGCACAAAGTCGTTTAGGATTTGGATTCGGTAAGGAGAAGACTAAAACAGAATTCGCTAACTCAACAAATACCACTGAGTCAAAAGTGAATACAATCGATTTTAGCATTTCTCCAGGATTTGCCTTCTTCCCATCTTCACATTGGGCTACAGAATTAACATTAAGAGGTTTTTATATAAACTCTGTTAATCCTCAGGGAGGTAATAACAATAACACGACTATTGGTCTGGATGTAAACTCACTAAGTCCATCTCTGGGTATCAGCTATTTCTTCTAATCAATAAGAAATATATTTTAACAGAGAAGCCACCTTCGGGTGGCTTTTTTTATGGGATTCCCTTACCTTGGTATGTCCACTTACCATACTACCTATGTTACTTCCACATTCCATTTCTGGCATCTTTCAGACACTCCCTATACTGGAAAACTATCCTACCCCCTGGGAAATTACAACTGATATTCAAAATATTATCTCTCAGATCCTTGCCACTCTCGATCCGGACTTTATCATCCGTGATCATATTGCCATTCATAAAGATAGTGTGGTTGAGCAAGGGGTTGTTCTGAAAGCACCTGTTATCATCTCTAAAGGTTGTTTCATTGGGGCTCATGCTTATCTTCGGGGAGGGGTATTTCTGGCAGAAAATGTATCTATAGGCCCAGGGTGTGAAGTAAAGTCCAGTTTTATCTTTTCCGGAAGTGCGCTGGCACACTTTAACTTTGTCGGGGATTCTATCATTGGCAATCAGGTAAATATGGAAGCCGGAGCAATCATTGCCAATCACTTCAATGAACGGGAAGATAAACGTATCTGGGCAAAGGTCAACCACGAAATCATTGACACAAAAGTCACTAAGTTTGGCGCCCTGATAGGAGATAACTCCCGTCTTGGAGCTAATGCCGTAACCACTCCAGGTACCATTTTACCTCCCAATAGTGTAGTTGGCAGACTGGAACTGGTAAATCAAATGGCTAAGCCGTAAGACTTATGTTAACAGTAGTAGCGACAAGATTCTTCCATAAGGCAGAGAGGAAATTATCTTGTCCACAAAAATAGTAAACAAAATTCCAGCTTGATAGTTACTACCATAACAGACAAAACGATACATCTTTACTTACATATTACCATGGTAGTCATTATAGGAGCAGGAATTGCGGGATTAACCTGCGCCAAGTACTTACAGGATAAAGGCATACAGTCAACGATTCTGGAAGCATCGGATGCTGTGGGAGGCAGAGTTCGCACAGATAAAGCAGGCGGTTTTCTCCTGGACAGAGGCTTTCAGATTTTTCTTCCCTCCTATCCGGAGGCTCAGCAACTACTCCAATATGAATCCCTGCAATTTCGGGAATTTCAGTCTGGTGCTATTATCCGCAAGCAAGGTAGGTTTCATACTATGCCGAATCCACTACAGCGCCTTCTGTCAGCTCCGGAAGCCTTGATAGCACCTGTGGGATCGTTGTGGGATAAGGTAAAGATTCTGCAACTAAGTCAAAAGTTAAAGTCTGTTGCCAACTCTAGCTTCTTTCACGAAAAGGCAAACGACTCTACATTGAACTTTTTGCATAAGTATGGTTATAGTGATGAAATCATTGATACATTTTTCCGTCCATTCTTTAGTGGTGTCTTTCTGGAAAAAGAACTGCATACCTCTTACCTGTTCTTTCAGTTTCTGTTTAAACAGTTTGCCACTGGACAGGCTGTAATTCCTGCACAGGGAATGCAGGCAATACCCAGACAGATAGCCTCTTACCTCCCATCCCAAAGTATCCGACTGCAAACTAAAGTCAGATACATAGATGGAAAAATTGTACACCTCGAAAATGGAGAAAGTCTGGAAGCCGATACAATTGTTATTGCTACTGACGCCCGGCAGTTTCACCGCTGGTATCCTGACACCCAATCAGTCGAGTTTAACGGAACTACCTGTCTCTATTTCACAGCTCCTAAATCCCCATTAAGTAGACCTATGCTGGCCATTAATGCGGATGCAGACGGAATTGTCAACCATATCGCTGTCTTATCGGATGTAGCGCCCTCCTATACGCCTACAGATGAAGCGCTGATCTCTGTGAATCTGGTAGGTCAGTATCCTTATTCCAATGGAGAACTGGCTCAGAAAGTACATCTGGAGATGATTGAATGGTTTGGTGCTGAGGCAAAAAACTGGCAACACATCCGTACCTATTCCATACCTCACGCCTTGCCACAATATCTGCCTGATACTAAGCAGCCCATACCCCTAAAGCTTACTAACTACACCTACACCTGTGGGGATTATACACGCTATCCTTCACTGAACGGAGCTATGCAATCTGGACGTGAAGTAGCAGAAATGATAGTACAGATGCGTCAATAGATCTCGTTTACCATCTTACTCTTTTTGTCCTCACAAAGGAAAAAACCTCTTCTTCTTTTGGATGAATTACAATCTCGCACTGTCCTTCTGAAAGAAACTTGTGACAAATAGAGCTGTATTTGGTTTCTGTGAGATATAAATACGCTCTGAACCCAAAGGCCGCTAATTTTGCCAAAAGATTCTTTCAGAAGGACAGTGAAGGGAGAGTCTTTCAGAAGGACAGGAAGGATTACTTCTTCCAAAAAAACAAGGATATGAGAGTGAAAAGCAGAAAACAAAAACCTCATTTTTCTTACCTTATGCACCTTTTATTAGTGTTATCTGGTTTACATAAAGCTTTGTAGAAGAATAAAGAATAGTTACTTTAAAGTGCTAAAACTTTATATACACAGCTATGAATCCGCAACAAGATTTTCTTTTAGAAGAAACCGAAGAGCAAACACAACTGCTTGCCAACATTCGCCGGTTACTCATCAGTGATGACGAAGCCAACTGCAAAATGGCGATAGAGATTATGAAAGGGGGTGGTGTACCTCCTCAACTGATTGAAGATCTAATTGTCTATTCCAAAACGCTGTCCAATTCAGCTATACGAGCAGCAATACGTAAACTACTCGAAAAACAAGCCTTATTTCAATGGCATACTATTATTCTGGACACAACGGCTTTTGTAAACATTGAAACTACCAAAGAGAAGGATATACGGGATAAGATGGCCAGAATGGTACAGAAAGTAGGTTGGCAGGAGCTTGCCACACTGGGTTATTTACTCTTTCAGCGCTTTGGGAAAGGATTGTCCTTTATTCTAAGTTACCCACAAAATAATCCCTACCGGATCAAAGCTATGGAAATGATAACACACGATGGCTATCTTGATTTTCATAAAGGTGTGGGATACACAAACCGGAAAGATGGATCTTTTGGCTGGTCTACTATTGTAAAAACAGGTATCGCTTTTCCGGATGACCATCCTCAGGCGGCTACCTTAAGAAGCATTAACTTTCATAATTGCAAACTAACATCGGTATCTCCTAAAGTTAAGGTTTTTGAAAATCTGGAAGAGTTAGATTTATCCAACAATCAGTTAAAATCACTTCCGCCAGCGATGGCTCATCTGCCCAAACTTCGAAAGCTGGATTTGTCTAATAACCAAATTACAACATTTCCTACTGTGTTATTGAAAATGACTTCTCTGGAAGAGTTGGACTTGAGGGGAAATATATCAAATCAGGGAAACAATATAGAAAACTTTATTCCGGAAGAATTTTTTAAGGCACTGCCTAACTGCAAAGTAAAAATTTATTAATTCGCTCAAATAATCAAGTATTGCAGACCACACTATGTCAAACACAAGATTTCTGGAAGAAGTCAGTGAAGAACAAAAATTGTTTATTGAGAACCTTCGACGCTTATTAAGTACAGAAGAGGAAGCCAATTGCAAAATGGCTGTTGAAATTATGAAAAGTGGGGGTGTGCCCATATCGATGTATGAAGACCTTTTGATTTATTCCAAAACATTGCCAGAGGCCGGTCAGCGGGCCTTAGTACGAAAGCTGCTGGCAAAACAAACTATATCAGACTGGAAAAATCTGATAGAAGATACAACAGCTTTTGTAAACATTGAAACTACCAAAGAGAAGGATATACGGGATAAGATGGCCAAGATGTGCAAGATAGTAGGCTGGGAAGAAACCGCATTGTTAGGCTATTTGTTTTTTCAACGATATAGGAAAGGACTCTCTTTTATTTTGACTTATCCTCACCGCAATCCTTTTCGAATCAAAGCACTGGAAATGTTAACTCATGGAGATGTCTTTGACTTCCATACCGGAATTGGTTACTACACATGGAAAGGAGCTCAGCCTGAAGAAGTGATTCTGTCAAATGTAGATACCAAAATCAAATTTCCAGATGACCATCCCAGTGCCACCACTCTTCGGGTACTGAACTTTCACAATTGCAAACTGGATTCTATTCCAAATGAAATAACTGCTTTTGAAAATGTAGAAGAACTGGATCTGTCGGTTAATAATCTTAAAAAGTTGCCTGTATCGTTTACTAAATTGACTCATTTACGTAAGCTCGATCTGTCTTTCAACCGATTTACTGAGTTTCCTAAAGTTCTGATCAAAATGACAGCTTTACAAGAACTTGACTTCCGTTACAATAATAAGTCTGCCTACTCTTTCAAAGACAATACATTGGTAATTCCCGATGAGTTTTATACTCAGGTGCCCAACTGCAAGGTGTTGGTATAATAAATCTCCTATTGTATATCGAAAAACACCAGGTAAAAGTGCTTTTGCAGTTAATTATATTTATAAAACATTGATTATAAAGATATTTTAATTTAATATGTATCGTTAAAAGCCAAGGACCAGACAATGTCCTATACCAAAGCGGACAGATCTCTTTGATTTGTAAGGAATAAACCAGATTTGAGCAGTAAAGTGTCCTTTTTGCTTACACTAATGATATAAGGCGCAAAACATTCTTTTTTGTAGTGGAAAATTAAAATAAGGACAGCTATAAAAAACGACATTTTTTTACAACGGACAGACTTGATTTGCAAGTTGTGTTAATCAGAGAAATTATTCACTATTTTTTTAGTAAAGACAATCTGATACGAGTACCTCTTCTCAGAAGTAAGTACCATGCTATGGTAGTTCGACTTGTTCAAAGTCATTTCCAGTTCTGAATTTTAAAAGTCAGTAGATTACAGAGTATACTCTCAGTTAAACCAGAGCATTAAGCTTGCCTCCCGATTGGTGGTTTGGTATCCTTTTGCTCATGTGCATCTATTGATCTGTCCAAACCGAATTCGTAAACTCTTTCATCTTAAAAATCACATTCTTACCAGAAAGAAATACTATTCCCATTTTATCATACATAAACAAACCCAAATCAACATGGAACCACAAACCGCCACATTCCCAAACAAAGCAGGACTCAAAATTTTTACCCGTACCTGGTTACCTCAAGCAGATGCCAGAGGAGTAGTAGTCATTGTCCATGGCTTAAATTCTCATAGTGGCTATTACCAATGGGTAGCAGATCAGTTTACTGCCCAAAATTATGCTGTTTATGCGCTTGATCTGCAAGGTCGCGGACAATCCGAAGGAGAGCGTTTTTATGTGGAAAGTATTTATGACTACATAAACGACATTGATACACTGGTAGACAGTGCGAAAGCAGACTATCCAGGTCTACCCGTTTTTATGTTAGGACACAGCGCAGGCGGAGTATTATCATGTATATATACACTGGAACATCAGGAGAAGCTTACAGGGCTGATTTGTGAAAGCTTTGCCTATCAAGTACCTGCACCTGACTTTGCTTTAACCATACTCAAAGGCTTAAGTCATATAGCTCCACACCTGCATACGATAAAACTCAAAAATGAGGATTTTTCCCGTGATACGGCCGTAGTAGACTTTATGAATAACGATCCTCTCATTGCCAATGAGTCGCAACCAACAAAAACTATGGAACAACTGGTACTGGCGGATGAACGATTGAAAAAAGAATTTCCCAAAATTACCATACCTGTTTTCATAATACATGGCACCAAAGACAATGCTACCAAATACAGTGGAAGCCAGTTCTTTTATGATACGGCAGGTTCTTCTGACAAAACCCTTAAGTTATACGAAGGTCACTACCATGATTTATTGAATGATGTAGACAAAGAAATAGTCATTACCGATATTAAAGACTGGGTAATCAAACACTCTTAACTGAGGAAAAAATACAGACTATTGGTCTGGTAATAAGGTACTTTGTATAAACGACCTGTTGCCAGACCAGTAAGATAATTTTCTTAAAGCTGGCAGATACTATATTCAGTAGTATACTTTTTTCTTTTTGTGTATTACTCTGTTCCAGACCCAATGAAAAAGTTCAGGATAGGCAACAGCTCCTACAGAGTAATATATTCCAGTAAAGTGCTGCTTCACATCTGTATGAAAGACAGCATACCGATACCCGACCTGAGCACTTAATCCAATCCATCGGGTGGCTTTCCATTGTCCATATACTCCCGCTTGTGCGGGAACGAAAAAATCTCTGTGACTGCGACCAATAGTCTGGTCTGTTTTCACATCATGGGGCATCACATTTACCATCCCTCCTCCTACTTCCAATGGAATACTCACAATCCAACGTTCACTAAAGAGGATATTTCGCCAGTAAATCAGACTAACAAACCAGAAATCATTTTTGTTATAATAGGAGGCATCTGCCTGTATAGCTTCATTTTTTCGCAGGTTACTCAAACGCTTTTCCGCAAAGTATCCTAGCCAGTAGTACCCCAGGGTAACATGATGTTCTTTAGGTCCATAGGCAATACCCGCATTAAATCCCCATATGCTGACAGGCTGGTAGTCAAAGGTTGAATTGCGAAAATCCAGACTGAAAACAGGTTTAATTTTATGTACAACCAATGAATCATGAGGCTCCTTCATCAGACTATCCAACGGAAAAACTTGAGACCGCAAAATCGTTGCATTGGCTAAAGCAGAAGTCCACAAACTCAGACATACACAAACAGAGACAAGCACTGTCTTTAAGAAATACGCTCCGGATAATTTGCAGAATACCTGTTTCACAAAACAACTGTTTATTTTACAGGTAGTTCACTAAAAAAGTATTCCTTATCTTTTTACTCTACAGCAGGACTCCACTTCCTTCTTACAAAATAATCTCCCAGCAATAAGCTACAGATTACTATCAGAAAAAGAATCCACTGCTGGCTATACATCCCGATCAATCGTACAGATGAATCAATCACAGCATTGGTATCCGGCGAGGTTATCTGACCTTTACGTGATGACATTATCGCAACCAAAAGAATTAGTGATACCACACCTGCTATCCACAGCCATGCTTTGCGGGAAATGACAGGTTCTATCACTACCCGTCGTTTAGGTGTAAGCTGAGCCATTATCTGGGATGTAAAGTCTTCTGATGGGTCAGTGGCAACATTCTTTTTCACTATTTCCGCAATAGCAGGCTCCAGGCTCAAATTTTCGATTGTGGCAATCTGAGACATGATACGGTCTGTAAATGCATCCGAAGGTTCGTCCAGATTCATTTTCTGTAATGTCTTTTTCAACTTTCTCTCTTTCATCTCTCTTCGATTAAATAACTCAGTTTTCTTTCCAGCACTTTTCTTGCCCTATGTAGCTTTATTTTTATATTAGAAGCCATCAGTCCCGTTATCTGTTCAATTTCCCGAATAGACTTTTCCTCATAATAATAGAGCAGCACTAACAAACCTTCCTGCTGAGGCAATGCCTGAATGGACTCTTTGATGATACGCTCCTGATCCTGTTCGTTGAAACTACCTGGTAAGACCATCTCCTCATCCTCCCATTTGGGTAATTGCTCTGTGAGAAAGGTAAACTCCCGCTTCATCTCCTTCAGTTTGTTCAGACAGAGGCGATAGGTAATAGTATATAGCCAGGTTGAAAATTTAGATTTTCTCTCGAAGGTATGCAAACGTTCGTAAGCCTTTACGAAACTATCCTGTGCAGCGTCTTCTGCATGTTGTGCATCATTTAGAATCTTCAATGCAATGGAATACACCATCTTCTTGTATCGCTCCACCAAAAAGCGATACGCAGAGACATCTCCCTTTAGCACACGTTCGATATAGTATTCGTCTTCGAAGATTTTCATAACGATGATTAGACAACCATCTGTCGGTTTGGTTACAACTAATTTTACTAAATAACTTTTTTAGAAAAAAGTTGTAACCAATGAAAAACCGGGTTGTCATATGGCAAAACGAATCAAAAACATATGGATGAAATACTCAGAGATTTTCTGGTCTCATTTGCTGCCATCGGAGCTATAGCAGGTATTCTCTATGTCATTCTAATGACCCGGCACCGCGAACGAATGACACTGATGGAAAAAGGGCTAACCCCCAAAGAGTTCAACAACAACCTGGCAGTTATCTCAGCGACACTGCGTTTTGGACTCTTAATGATTGGTATAGCTATTGGCATACTACTGGGCAATACGGTTGCCAATAAGATGGATGTTCCCAGACAAGGCGCATTCTTTGCCATGATGTTATTATTTGGAGGCATCAGCCTTATCATCAGTTACATTATTGAGAAATCACACTATAAAAACAATCAAAAATGAGACCCACCCCCAACCTTCTGTCAATAGTTATTGTAACCATCTTTTCCGGATTCTCTTTGAATCTTCGTGCACAAGCTGGTAACGAACAGGAAGAAAATAAGAAGTTGACGGCAACTATCCTGCATCTGGATAGTCTCTTCTGGAAAACCTATAATGAATGCAATCTGACTGAGAATACCCGCTATATCGCACCTAACATTCAGTTTTATCATGACAAGGGAGGAATAACCAGTGGAGCGGCAGCTTTGACAAACTCACTTGCCAAAAACATTTGTGGCAATCCAAATCAGAAAATCAGACGAGAAGAAGTACCTGGCACGATCCAGGTGTTTCCAATGCGTGATGGAAACCGCATTTATGGAGCTATCATTTCGGGCGAGCATTACTTCTATGTAAGTCAGAATGGAAAACCAGAACGTAGAGAAGGATTGGCTAACTTTATGAACTTATGGACGCTTGAAAACAATGAGTGGAAAATGTCGTATATACTGAGTTACAACCACCACGAAGCTCCACCTATAAATACGCGAAAAGAGATTTCTCTTCCAGCCAAAACGCTGAAACACTATGAAGGAATCTATAAAAATCCAACGTTTGGCTCTTTTACTATCAAGTCAAATGGTACTTATCTGACAATGAAAAGCAGCAATTCCAGAATGGATATTTTTGCTGAAAAACCAAACCTCTTTTTTAGCAAAGAACGGGACCTTCAGTTTGAGTTTGCCACCGACACTAAACAAAAAGTCTCAAAAATCATTGTTCATGAAAATGGAAAAGTGGTAGATGAGTTGGTGAAAGAGGAGTAGCCAAAGCTCCTCTTGTATACTTATGTACGCTTTCTGCGTTCTAAAGACAAATGGGAGCGTTTATACCGGCTTTGTATTTTTCATATGCATAGATTTTTTCATTCTTTCCATCTCCTCCAGAATGAAATACTCAGGATCCTCCACTTCATGTCCAATCTCAATAAAGAATTTTTTCAACAGGTAATATGTCCTACGATCACCTCTAATTTGATGAAACCTGTCGGTTGCCATATATTCACAACTAAGACAAACATTTAAAACAGAGATAACTTTACCACTCTTGTCATAAAATACCATTGCATCACGATATTCAGGTTTACATAACCATCTTGGCGTTTCTACAACTTCAGTTTGTAAAATCAGTCTTATTTTGTCAATGACGGGATCACCGTTTATAAAAAAATTAATCCTTTTGCTGGAAGGATGAAATTGTCCAGCATCATTTAGTAAATAATCTTTATAGTATAAAAGCTCATGCAGTTTTTTAAATCGATTTTCATCATGCGTCGTTAAAATCTCACCTTGTCCTTTCCTGCTTTTTACTAGGTCATACTCAGTTTGAAATAGTTTTTGGTTCTTCTCATATTCTTCACCTCTCTGAAAAGAATAGGTCTCTATATAATCGAAATCTAAGCTTTCAATGTAGTCAGGAGCATCTTTATATAGTATGGATGAAGGCATTAATGGAAAATTATATGTGTTGCAATTAAATATTTTTACTAATCAGCATTCGCTTTATTCTCAAAAATACTAAAACGGAAAAAAAACACTACATGTATTAATTACAAACGAAAACAAAGTTCTATAATAGAAATGAAAATGATTAGAGCAGGATATACCAATCAAAAGACATAATACCATAGAAGTAAGAACTAATAACCACTTCCCCAATAAAAAATTCAAAACACGATTATCGATAATATGGGTAAGGAAAAAATCACTGATTACAGGACAAACAAAAAGAAAGGGAAATAGTAAATCGCTGTCCATAAGACATATATTCCTTTACTTTCCTGTGGCCTATGGATTAACATAACCCAAGATAAGCCCAGACAGGTACTTACAAAGGCAGACAGCATATTTATTTTAAATATTTTCATTATCTCTTTTTGAGTTAAAATTCTCATAAAACTATATTTTTCTATGTAGAAACTATAATTAAAATATAGTATAGGGTATAAACAAAAAGTCCGAACAAATGCTCGGACTAGTGTTTGAGATGAATTTGTGATAGAGTTTTAAGATGACTTTATTTTTACTTACTGTTTCGTACCTGCTTTTACCTTGCCAGTACGTTTCAGTTCAGCCAGTACTGCTTCCAGTTTCTTTGGATCTTTCATATACTTGCTCAGGTCTACCAGCTCTACCTTACGAAACTCAACGGGGTGGCTTTCACTTTGTAACGCAATGTATCCTTCTGTTAAAGGTTGTCCATCTTTTTTGATAGCCGGGTCATAATTGCTTACTGTGCCATCCCCTATCTGAGGTTTCTCATAACGCAATACTGTATCTCCTTCTACAATATGGGTAAGCACAGAATCTCCCAGTACCAGTACTTCTGCCCGTACCCACTGATCGCCATGATAGGTCTTTGATTTGGAATCAATACAATGAGGTGTAAACAATTTTCCATCCATCATTACATTTGTTCCTGGTGTACAAAGGTTAGCTGTATGGCGTTCGTCTTTGCCATTACCTCCCAGCAACTGGTATTCAATAGAGATCGGGAAGTCCTGCTTCACACCCATTGTTTTCGGGTCCTGGCAGTGTAACATCATACCACTATTGCGCCAGGCCCATCCTTCTCCGCCGGGAGCCTGCTCACCAACAAAGCGATATTCTACTGCCAGCAGATAAGCCGAAAATTTCTGCTTATAGAAGATATGGCCATACTGCTGATCAAATTTCTTGTACTGATCATATCGGACAATCATTTTACCATCCTGTACCCTGAAGGTATTTCCATAATTATCATCATACGGATGACCTGCTACTTTGACATGCCAGTCTTTCATGTCTTTTCCATTGAACAACTGAATCCAGGTAGGCTTGGGAGCTTTTTTCTGTGCTTCACTTACCAGACAGGTCAACAGGAACAAACAAGTTATAAGAAGTCTCATATTCATACGAAGTGGTTAAAAATGAACAGTCTGGCCTAAAGCCAGACTCTATACTTATTGTTTTATATTACTGTTAAAATCTATCCATTCCAGGGAGAACAAATGCTGGTTAGGCAACGTATTCTTTACAAAGACAAAGTACAGATCGTGTTTTCCGCCTGGGTCCTGTATAGGAGTGCTTACTTCTTTTAATACACCCCATGCACCTGTTGAAACATAATTCAAGGTACTGATTACCTGTCCTTTTGGAGAGTCAATATGTACTTCTATTGTGGCATCCTGATCTTTGGAGGCATAGTTATAGGTAAGCTGATTGATTCCTTTCAGATCAATATTCTTTAAAACAAAATATGACTTATTGTGAATATTGCCCAGGCGTTTTCCCTGACGGTTCATCTTAAACAATATATCTGCATCAGCTGCAGTTACACGATTTGGACGCAGTACCAATACATCCTGGCTTGTCAAAGGGGTAATAGCTCCTCCTTTATCTGTATAAGAAGCTGAAAGTATATAACGTCCCTGCTCTTCTTTGCCCACATGGTCTTTCAGTGACAAAGCTCCCTGAGCAGGTAATTTCTTATCGGGTTGTTTAACAGACAGCGACAATACATATTTTACAATCTCTGTAGCTTCTTCACGAGACAATTGAGGGTGGGCATTCATCGCATGGTCACCCCATACACCACCACCTCCGGTAATCACTTTATTCGCCAGACGAGCTGTAGCTGTTTTGTCTCCAACGTACTTTTTAGAAACCTCCATAAAAGCCGGACCGACAGATTTCTTGTCAATCTGGTGACAAGCTTTACAATCACTATTCGCCATCAAAGTCTTGCCAATATTCAGATTGGTTATTTGTTGGTGTCCAATCAGAGGTTCATTAGTGAGGACTTTGGGGATATAATTCAGTTTTACCTGTACCTTCTTGTTATCAATCACTTTGTCTTCATTGTCTTTTACATCGATTGAGTAAGTCAGTGGAGTAGCACCAGCAAAGAAGAATGAGCTATTTTGTGTTGTATTGATAGCCACCTTAGGTAAGGTATTACCCACCTTAATTTCCAATGTGTCCAGACTGCTCTGTCCTGCTGGGTCAGTAACTTTCAGAATAGCTTTGTATACACCATTTTTTTCAAATGTATACGTTGGATTCGCTTCTTTGGAAGCAACCTGATTTCCTTCAAAACGCCACTCATAAATTAATTTATCTTCTTCATCCGGATCAGAACTACGCTGGCCACTGAAAGCTACTTTCAAAGGGGCTAGTCCTATTGTATCTTTTGCCATTATTCTGGCTACAGGAGTACGATTTCCTCCATTAAACTCCACCTTTACCAAACGAGCATCTTCGTTGTCAATACCATACACAGATCCATACTCCAGAATATAAAATGCACCATCAGGACCAATCTCCATATCTACAGGTCTGCGGAAGTCGCCAAGAGTTGGCATGAAAGGTTCCATCCGTTTGAAGTTTTGGTTTTCATCCAATCTTACAGCAAAGATCCAGTTACGCATCCAGTCCAGCACAAACAATGCTTTGTCATAGTAGCCAGGTATTTTAGTAGAAGAAGCCAGTTGAGCATTGTAATGATAAACAGGACCACCAATGGCACAACGTCCGCCTACACCCAATTCAGGAAACTCGTCTGATTTATTGTATGGATACCAGATCATAGCCTTTTGTGCAGGAGGAAGGGTTTTAGCTCCGGAATTGTTAGGCGAATTATTGACAGGAGCATTGGGATCAAACAGATCTCCTACTGCCTTGGTAGCAAAGTCATACTGATGATAAGGTTTATTATCTCCTACAAAGTAGGGCCAGCCAAAGTTACCTGCTTTGCGTGCCTGGTTAAACTCATCGTATCCACGTGGGCCTTGCACTCCATCTGTTCCGGAATCAGGGCCAATCTCACCCCAATATAAAATGCCCGTTGCCTGATCTACAGAAATACGATAGGGATTGCGGCATCCCATAATATAAATCTCCGGACGAGTACCAGGTGTACCTGCTGGAAACAGGTTGCCTTGAGGGATAGTATAAGTCCCATCCGCATTGGGATGAATACGGAGGATTTTTCCTCTCAGGTCGTTTGGATTTCCAGCAGAACGTTCTGCATCAAAGGTCAGTCTACCTGGTCGGGTATCAATAGGTGCAAATCCATTGGATTCAAAAGGAACTGTATTATCACCTGTTGAGATATACAGATTCTTGTCTTTGTCCCAGGTCAGAGAACCACCTGTATGGGCACTTACTTCTGCTTCGATAGGCACTTCTATCAATACTTTTTCAGTAGCCAGGTCCAGATTACCATCTTCACCTACCACAAAGCGTGAAATCAATTGTTTCAATTGCCCTTTGTCGGATGTAGTATAGAAAAAGTATAGGAAATGATTCTGGTTAAAGTCAGGATCTATGGTCATCCCCAACAAACCATTCAGGTATTTATCAACTGCTGCCACAGGAAAGTCACGAAGCAACTTTGTTTTTTTGGTAGCAGGTTCATATACATAAAACTTACCACCCCGTTCAACAAAAAACACACGACCATCTGGCGCTACAGCCAGTTCCATTGGCTCGTTCAGGTCATTGGTCAATACTGTTTTTACAAAGCGGTTTTCTTCCGGTGTCTTTACCGCATAGGATTTGGAATAATCCAGTGCTCTGTCTTCTCCTATTGCATATCTTATGCCACCTAACAGGTGTTTTACAAATAAAGGTTCACTGAAGCTTTCATCGGTATGACCACCTCCTGTATAGAAGGCACGACCTCCATCATAGTCATGATACCAGGCAATGGGATGATAATCACCATTGGTACCTCCTTCATAGGAAGTTTCATCCAGTGTAGCCAGTACTTTTATTTCAGGGCTGATATTTTTATAGTTATACCATTCATCTTTACGCTCCCAGCGAGCGGGTAATCCTTTCATGGCCTGATGTGTAGTATCTACTACATCTACAGTAGCTGCACGTACATTGGGATTATTAGGGTGACTGGCAAAATATGCTCCTACCAGACGATTATACCACGGCCAGTTGTATTCTGTATCTGCTGCTGCATGAATCCCTACAAAACCACCTCCAGCCTGGATATACCGTTCAAAAGCGACCTGCTGGTCAGGATCAAGTACATTCATGGTCGTACTCAGAAACACAACAGCACTGTATTTCTTCAGACTATCCTCTACAAAGTAGGCAGCATTTTTAGTTGTATCTACATCGAAACCGTTTTCTTTACCCATTTTCTGCAAGGCCGCAATACCACTAGGGATAGAGGTATGAAACCACCCTTTGGTCTTTGTAAAGACGAGAACGCGTGGCTTTTTGGTTTGAGTAACAGGAGCAGACTGATTAACAGATGTGGCAACAGGTTTGGTTTTACAGGCATAGAAAATACCCGTCAGGCCGGACAGCAATACCACTGTCAAGCCAATGTGTTTGGAAAATCTACGTATAAACATGAAAGGAGTAAATAGAAGTTACAAAGCCAGAAGCACAGAATACGTGCCAAAATTACACTTTAATGCGAATCCTAAAATAAAATATCAAAATACAATTTCTAACTTCCAATAGGTACACCCTACTGTATAAAGCCTATGGTACTATATTCTGAGCCGTTTTAGGTTTATTAGTAAGTTGATATACCTGAATAGCTTGTTGGTTTATTCCGAAAAAAAGTTTATTATCTATACTCAAGATACTTCTCACATCACCATTCAGATGAAAGCCAGATCTTGTTTTGGAAACATAAGAAAATCTTCCTTTACCATCTCCTTTTAATAATGTTCCACAATTAGCATCATATTTACCAAACCGAAGACGGGTATATTGGCTATTTCCACAGAAAAGCAAATCTTTATTTCCATCTCCATCATAATCGAAAGACTCCATCGCAAATACAGGTGAGAATTGTACTTCCAGTGGAAGTTCTTTTTTTACAAACTTCCCATTGCTCCCTTGTATAAAACAAACTGTTTCCATACAGTTGGCTGTCAGATGCATAGCGCCCTCCAGTTCGGCAGGTTTAAAAATTTCAGTTAGGGTAGCAGAGGCATAACTGGCATAATTCTTAAAACGTGCTCTCATCATAGTCAACTGTTCCAGCAATTCATCCCGACTAATATATGGATAGCTTTTCCCCTGAATATAAAAACAGAGAATGGGATCAACAGAACCGTTGGCATCAAAATCTTTGGCGTACAGTTCAGCAGGCTCTTTATCTGTAGCTTTGCATTGAGTGTTTAATCCCAGATTACCTACTACCAGATCAGCTTTCCCATCCCCATTTAAATCATTAACCATTAACTTATTCCAGAATCCCTGATAGGCTTTATCAAAATACTGAGTTGTCTGGTTTACCAGCCTGCCATTGCTATTGGTAAAAATCCGGATAGACATCCACTCTCCTACCACAATCAAATCCTGTTTCTGGTCTCCGTTTATATCTATCCAGGCAGCATCTGTAATCATGCCTGCTTTCTGTAAATCCGGACACAGAGTAGCAATCTGGTTGGTAAATTTCCCCTTGCCGTCATTTACCAGCAGGTAGCTATACGGGCTTTCAGGATAGCGGCCAGGAATCACTCTTCCTCCTACAAATATATCCGGATGCTGATCCCCGTTCACATCTGCTATCTTTACACAGGAATTGCTCGTAAGCATTTCTGGTAGTGCATCCAGTGCTTTAGTAAAGTTGCCTTTTCCATCATTCAGGTACAATCTGTCCTGTAATAATGGATCATTAGGTGCATAGTTATCATACCCACCACTGGCTACATATAAATCCAGGTCATTATCTCCATCGCAATCAAAAAAAGCGGCATCTACATCTTCGCTGGCTTTATCCTGTACAAAAACGGGAACAGCTTTCGGTATAAACTTTCCATTCTTTTGGTGTATATACAGAGACCCTCCTTGTCCATTCCCCCCTCCTGCATAGATATCTTCCAGCTTATCTCCATTCACATCTCCTTTTGCCAGACAAGGCCCAAAGTAAGACATTGCATGTACCAACAGGGACTGGCGTTTAAAATCCTTAACTGAAACATCCTGATGCGTAAAATGGATAGGAGTATTTACTTCTTTAAAAACAGGTTGTTCAATAGGATGTTTTTTGAAAAGTTCGGTTGCCTCTTTTTCGTGCACTGTAATCCGTTGGTTAGTTTTTATTTCACGCAAAACCTGTTGCTTCCCGCTTAGCCATATAACCTGCAATGAATCTATCTGTGTAGTATTTCCCACCCCAAAATGTAATACAGGACTTACACTCGACTGGAATCCTTGTGTGGGCATCTGTTCCAGAAACTGTTGTTTTCCGTTAGCATATAAATATACTTTAGCTCCTAAACCTAACATATTTTTCCCACTGCCCTCCAACTGTACTTGTAAGTAATGATGAGTTAGCTGGTTGTTTGTTTCATTCTGATAGACAAAAGCAGGCTGATTAATTGTATTAATGACTAGGTCCAGATCACCGTCATTATCCAAATCAGCGTAGGCGGCTCCATTGCTGTTGGAAGATTGTTGTACACCCCATTTGCGATTCTGATTTGAGAAGGATAGATTTCCATTATTCTGAAACACATAATCACTCACCTGAGAAGAAGGAATCTGACTTACCAGTTGCATAACATCAGTCCGTTGCAGCCGACCTTTCTGCTGAACAAAATCATCCATATACTTCACAAAGTCCATATTGGTATAATCCCGCAAATAGCCATTGGTCACATATAAGTCTTTCCAGCCATCGTTGTCGAGATCTGCAAACAATGGTGCCCAGCTCCAATCGGTATTGGATATACCTGCCAGCTGACCTATCTCACTGAAAGTGCCATCTCCATTATTGAGTTGCAGCATATTGCGCATGTACTGATAGTGAAATCCAGATCGTAGAACCAGATCAAACTTATCGTAGTTATCGGGCGCAAAAAGCAGTTTCTGCCGTCTGTTGTCCTCAGGCAGCATATCGAGGGTAAAAATATCAGGTTTGCTGTCATTGTTTACATCTGTTACAGCATTGCCCATCGAGAATTGAGAAGTATGTCCGAGGCTCTTTTGAAGTTTATCTGTAAAGGTTCCATCCCCATTGTTGATATACAGGTAATCAGGGACAGTGTAATCGTTAGAGATATACAGATCAGGCCAACCATCTGCATTAATATCTGATACTCCTATTCCCAATCCATAGGTTAAAGCCGAACTACTGATACCTGCTTTTTCTGTCACCTCTGTAAAATGATCATCTGTATTCTGAAATAACTGAACTCCCGAAAAAGGATCTTTTTCTCGTAGCAAAGCTGCTGTTTTCTTTTCTTCCAGTACAGGCAAAAGTTTCAGATTATGATTTAATAAAAACATGTCCAGATCACCATCTTTATCATAGTCAAAGAAAGCAGCCTGTGTACTGGCAGCAGGACTGTCTAACCCATATTTTTCAGCCTGTTCTTCAAAATGTGGTACACCCTTCGCATCTGCTCCTTTATTAATAAATAACTGATTCTTCCGTTTTTCCGGTCTCAGATTACCAGAATAACATTGATAAATATCCAGCAAGCCATCCCCATTCACATCAACTATTGTAACCCCTGTACGCCATGGCCCTTCACGCCCTGCCACACCTGCCAAAGAGGTTACATCCTCAAACTGCATATTTCCTTTATTCAGATACAGGCGATTTGGCACCATATTTCCTGAGAAATACACATCCTGTAATCCATCCTTATTGACATCACCAATGGCAACACCTCCGCCATTGTAGAAGTATTCGTAGACCATAACATTGGTATTCAAACCTTCTGTCAGCGTATTGGCAAAATCAATATGTGTCTTTTCAGGTGGAAGTAGAGTTAATAATGGAGCATCTGTCGACGCTTCTTTGGTAGCAGGTGACTTACAGGAGTAGAAAAGCCAGGCACTCATCAGCATAGATACTGTGAGAATCCTATGTAGGTGACGGTTCACGTTTCAGGAGGTAGAGTGGTAGATAAGGCAGAAAAAATGTCAGCACATTGCTGTACTGACATTTTTTATTCTGTTATGATTTAAAAACCTGGATTTTGTACCAGTTTAGCATTTCGGTTTATTTCATCGCGACTAATAGGCAAGAAATACATTTTGTCTTTCCATTCTCTGTTTTCAATACCTGGATCTATATTGAGTGGCTTGTAAATATAATTATAAATCTGAGGGTCATACTTGTAGAGTGTCAGAGACTTACCTGGTTTGAATGTAGCTGTAATGTTGATGATACCTGCTTTTTGTCCCAATGTTTCAGGGGCAATCATCCAGCGACGTGCATCATGATAGCGTTGTTCTTCATAAGCCATTTCAATTCTACGTTCATTCCGGTAGCGTTGTTTCAGTGCATCTCCACTCTCCGTAATAGCAGGCATACCGGCACGGAAACGAATCTTATTGAGCCACGTTCTAGCCTCTTCATCTTCTCCTAACTCTATACAAGCTTCCGCATAGTTAAACATGGCTTCTGTATAGCGGAAAAACGGCCAGGGAATTTCCTGCCAGGTATTCTGATCTACAATAGAAGGATTAGGATCAATAAACTTTCGCATATAGTATCCTGTACGGGTTCCATTCCAATCCTCAATAGAACTCTGACGGGTATCCAGACCAAAATATGACACTACTTTATTTTCACTATTCACAATCTGATACTGACCTGTCTGAATCTGATTGTAAGGATCTTTTCCTGCACCATCAGCAGTACGAGGCTTCCAGGGAGAGCCATCATGTAAAATAGTAGCATCCATGCGAGGATCTCTGTTCTGATATGGAGCACTGGCATGAGCAGTGTTGTTCCAGTCAAAAGATGTTCCATCCATCATTTCGTAATCATCAACCAGATTTTGGATAGGTGTATTACCAGCCCAGTTGTGATAGCCATTAGGGCCATTGAACAAACCTACTCGTCCACCGTCTTCTGTCTTAAGATTGATGAAATAACGGGCAAAAATCAACTCGCTTTCCCCTCCACCTTTAGATAAAGACATATTCATATAATTGGTAGTTCCCTGTGCAGGTGTTACAGGTGCACTCAGATTGGTCTGATATCCATAACCTGGTAAATCCAATACAGCTTTTGCTGCATTTTTGGCAGCTAACCAACGAGCATCCCGACTTCCATCTATGTAGCCCAATATGTTTTTATCTGAAAAGCCTCCAATGGTAGCAGATTTAGCACTAGCTGTTGGAATATCATGCAAATCACTGGCTGCATATAAAAGGATACGGGATTTTAGTGCCAGTGCTGCTGCTTTGGAAGCCCGTCCGTTTGCCATGGTTTTACCATCTAACAGTTGAGCTGCTTCATCACAATCTTTTACAATAAAGTTGACACACTCTTCAAATGTATTACGAACAACAGTATAATCTGCTTCTCCCAGTTCATATGGACGTTCTATCAAAGGTACACCTCCATAATAACGCACCAATTGGTGATAATAATAGGCCCGCATAAAAAGAGCCTCACCTCTTAACCGTTCTACGATTCCATTGGTATTCTCAAACTGAGGTGATGCAAGATTCTTCAGAGCCAGATTACAAGCTCTGATTCGTTGATACATAGCTGGCCAGTCTTGTGTAATGTTAACCTTTCCACGATCGGCAGGGTTTGAACGAGATTCCATAAAGGTATTTATTCCACGTCCAGGATGTGTAAAAAGGGCTTCATCTGTCAAGGAAGCCAACATTTCCTCATAAAAGCCACCAAAACCAAGTCCATTATAGATTTGTGTTACAAAGGCTTCTGTAAGTGCGGGATCTGTCCAAACGTCAGCTTCAGATACTTCCCCCAATGGTTTCGTATTCAAAAAATCATCATTACAACTGGTAATCAAAAATAAAGTAGTAATGATACTCAGGTATATATATTTTATCTTGTTCATTAGATTCATAGATAAAGTATTTAAAACGATACAGTTAAACCAGTGTTGATAATCCTTGCCTGCGGATAATATTGCCCGAGCGTGTTAGTAGCTTCAGGATCATACACTTTCAATTTATCAATGGTGAACAGATTCAACCCATTTACATATAAACGTAAGCTTCCAATACCAGCTTTTTGTCCCAAAGAAGCAGGGAGTGTATATCCAATCTCAAAGTTTTTCAGACGAATATAATTGTTACTTCTGAGCCAGTAGGTGTTGCCATTGGAGTAATACTGGTTGCTCCGATCTGTAATACGTGGGTGTACGCTGCTTGGGTTTTCTACTGTCCAGCGATTATCATATACATCTTTCAGATAGTTTCCGATACTTCCTGACTCACCAGTACTTACATAAACCTGTCCACCCAAGCCTGCCTGGAATAGTATAGAACAATCAAAATTTTTGTATTGTAACCCAATTGTGGCTCCTCCGGTAAATAAAGGAATGTTTGTTCTATCATTCCGAATCTGATCATCTGGCGTGATTTTACCGTCTGGTTTACTAGGATCTGGACTATCCTTTGTACCTCTCACATCTTTGTATTTCATATCCCCAGGACGCAGGGTATTGGTAATAGAAGAATAGTCTATTGTGTTGGCATCTATATCAGACTGGTCCTTAAATACTCCATCATACTGATACGCCAAATAGGTATACATCGGCTTGCCTGTCGTTCTCTGCCAAGCAGGGACGCCCGGAGCTTCATCCCAGAATAAGATTTTATTTTTGGCATATCCACCATTAACACCGACATTATATTTGAAATCGCCTATACTTCCGTTATAGCCCAGTTTAAATTCCCATCCTCTGTTTTCAACTTTACCAATATTTTCTGCGGGTAAAGTCATACCTGTCGTTTGAGGGATTGATCCAAAACGTGGCCAGATGATATTCGTACGACGATTTAGGAAAACGTCAAATTCAAACACGACTTTTCCTTGAAACAATTGTCCTTCTAACCCTAAGTTGGCATTATTTGCAACTTCCCAAGTAATAGAATTATTAGGTACACGAGTTTCAAATAATGTCTTTACCTGTTGATTAGCAATAATATAGCTATCGAAGGCGTATGTAGATAAGTATTGATATTCCAACAAAGGTCCATCAGGCCCCAATGTAATGTTGTCATTACCCATTTGTCCCCATGAACCACGTAGTTTTAAATAATTAACAAAAGACACATTATTTCTGAAAAAGTCTTCTTCAGAAATCTGCCAACCAGCCATTACACCAGGAAAGAATCCATAGCGAGTGTTCTGAGGAAACATATATGATCCATCATAACGCCATAGAAATTCTGCCAGGTACTTTTCTTTAAAGTTGTAGGCAACACGACCAAAGTAATTTAAACGGGCACGCTCCCAGGCACCACCACCATTATTTTTTTGTAAATCACCACCGGCAAACATTTGATCAATAGCAGGTGAGATAAAGTAACGGCGATAGGCATTAAAGTTGTCATTCTGAATAGTTTCGCGGTTTGTCCCCGCTAAGAAAGTCAATGAATGTGACCCAAACTTACGTGTATAATTAAGCATCGCCCCCAGCAATATGTTCAATTGATTTTCGTCTCCCTGAGTAAGATTGGGTTCTGCAGGACCACGGGCTCCCTTGGCAAGTTTGGGCGTTACACCATCGGCTTCATAAGCCCCCTGCCAGGAATATAGATACCAGGGTTTGTCCCATCTTTTAGTTCGTTTGATAAACTTATCAACTGAAGCTGTACCAGTTATCTTTAAACCTTCAATCCATGGAATAGTAAAATCAATAGATCCATTGGTTTGGAAATAATCTCTTTTATCCTGATCATATCCAGTCTGATTTGTAGTAATTACCACTGGATTCTCTCCGTTTTCAATATCTGGTCCTGGTAATCCGTTTGGCCAGTAGGCAGGCATGGTAGGCAAACCCCGCATCAACATTCTGAAAATGGCACCAGCACCACGTGTCGGGAAAAAGCGAAACTCTTCACGACCCAATAAACCCAAACTTACATGTATGTACTTGTTAATATTTCCGTCCATATTAACTCGCACGTCGTATTGTTTGTAGCCCGTCGCTGCATTTTTATAGTAAGCATCCTGGTTTTGATACCCAATAGAGGCCAGATATTGAAAGTTTTCACTTCCACCTGTTAACTGAACATTGTGTCTTGATTGAGGAGACCATGGTTTTAGAGCATCTTTATACCAGTCTGTATTAGGATGAAACCAGGGATCAGAACCATCTGCAAACTTTTGGAAGTCAACTGGCTTAAAGGGTGCATTTACATCCGACCCATCGGCTTTGGTATAGGTACCAGTTTCTTTGAATGCAGCTGTTGCAGCAGCCCACTCATTAGTAGGAAGATTATAGACCTCCAATTCGTTTCGCATTTCAGCAAATTGTGTAGAATTGGCTAGCTTCGGAATAACAGTAGGCTGAGCCCAGCCCTGATTAAAGGAGTAAGACAACTGAGGTTTACCTGTTTTGCCTCTTTTTGTTTTAATCAAGATAACACCATTGGCAGCTCTGGCACCATAAATAGCAGCTGAGGCATCTTTTAATACAGAGATACTCTCAATGTCTGCCGGATTGATACGGTCAAATCCACCTGCTCTGGCAGGCACACCATCAATCACTATTAATGCATCATTGTTTCCTAAGGTATTAGATCCCCTGATACGAATAGATGATCCATCATATCCAGGCTCACCACTTGCTTGTACAGCAGTAACACCAGGCATACGACCTGCTAGTGAGTTAGATAGGTTTACAGCGGGTGATTTAACAAGGTCTGTACCTTTTACTGTTGCAACTGCACCTGTCACAGTTTCTTTTTTCTGTTCACCATATCCTACTACTACTACCTCCTGTAAGGCTTTTAAGTCAGGTGCCATTGAAATATCTATGGTTGTTCGGCCACCAATCGCAACCTCTTCTGTAACATATCCAATAAATGAAAATACTAATGTGCCATTTTCATCAGGAACAGCTAATGTATAATTGCCATTTGCGTCAGTAGTTGTACCTACTGTTGATCCTTTTACCACCACACTTACTCCAGGCAAGCCTTCGTTTTGATCTCCAGTTACTCTTCCTTTTACAGTCTGAGCCAATTGATCTTGTACATTTGTTTCAGGAGCCGACTCAGTGAGGTTGTCACGTCTCACAATGACAGTCTTGCCAGACACCTCATACGTCAATTGCAGTGGTGTTAATAAATATTCCAATACTCTGTCCAATGACTGATTTTCCAGGTTCACAGACACGACTCTACTTGCCTGTATCAGTGTAGAACTAAAGACAAACTTAATATCTGCCTGAGTCTCTATCTGTTTTAATACTTTACTGATTCGCTGGTTTTTTGCCTGCAGATTAACCTTCACATCCAGCAGGTTCTGTGACCTGCCTTCATATGCCTGTGCTGTCCCCGCGAAGATTATAGCCAGAAAAAACTGAAAAAGTGATATTCGCATGGCCGTTAGTAACCAATGTTGTAGTGGTCGATTCTTTTTCATACCTTTAAGTGCTTTTGTTAGATGATTTTTATTTGACAAATGCTTCCCTGCATCCTGAAAAGTCAGGATGAACCGAACGACAATCCGAAAAGGGAAATCTGTTTATAATCGGCAATGTTGCAGCATTGCCGATTGTGTTTGTATGTAAATTTCCTTAACTACATAGGCTCAAAAGTTTATGGTGAATAGGTTAAGATAAAAAATAGCGTTTCTATTTTCTGTCACTTGCAGCCTTTGCTATGGATCAGTATCTGCCCATCCACAACTTCATATTTAGCCTCAATAGCTTTACATAAAACTGTCAACTGTTCAAACAAAGGTTCATTCCCCAGTGTAGCAGTTAGCGGGCAGTGTGACATGAGTTCTTCATCATAGACCAGATCAATACTATAGGTTTTTTCCAATGCACTGAATACCTGTGAGGCTGGCGCATCTTCAAAAACAAAACGAGCCAGTTCTTTTGGTGGGATAGTTACTATCGGTTTCTCTACCAAAGTTTTTTCAATCCGGGCTTCTTCCCTAGAGAAAACTACCTTTTGATTTGGAGTTAAGATTACACCTTTTACCTCTTCCTGAGAGCTTTGACTACGAGATAGAGTATCCTGACTGGCATACACAGATACTTTTCCACTACGCACTTCTACTGTAATATGCTTCTCAGCTTCATAAGCACTGACTCTGAATTTAGTACCTAACACTTTGGTGACTAACTCATTGGCATATACCAGAAAAGGTTTCGAAGGATTTTTGACAACATCAAAAAAAGCCTCACCTGTCAGAAATATTTCCCGTGTAGAACCTGTAAATGCCTCTGCATAAGCAATGCGACTATTTTTTTTCAGGGTTACACGACTTCCGTCTGGAAGCTCTATGGTTAGAGGAGATTCTCTTTGGTTAACCTTCTCAATCAACTTCTTTTTCTGATTTACAGCCACTACCTTATTTTCATCAGATAAAGTTTCTGGCTTAGTAAGTGTGTAAACCAAATATCCTATTCCGAGTAATAAAACAAAAGAAGCAGCTAGTGTAAACCATTGTTTGAAGTTCCAGAAAGGAGGAGTACTTTCAGAGAAGTCAGTGTAAGACTTAGTTTCATCTCTATTGTTTTCTGGGGTCTGTCTGATTGTGGATATTGTATCAGACACAATTGAATCTATTTCTGTATCAGATATGAAATCATTTTTTACACGCAAAGCCAACACAATCTCTCTGGCTTGTGCAACAACAGCTTCCTGGTTGGGATTTTGCAAAAGATATTGCTGCCATAGCATATCAAGCTCAGGTGTTGATGTGAGCACCCATTGCCTGAAGGAATCATTCTGAACTAATGCTATAATGTCAGCTCGCTGATAGGTATTCATGAAATCTGATATGTGCTTTTATTGTAGAGAGACAAAAACCACATTCAGATACTGCTTTTATTCTATTTTTTTTCAAAAAAATTATATACACCCTATAAAGCAATTCATACCAAACTGTATATCAATGCATTATAGATAAAAGCACAAATAAAAAAAGTTCTGTCTTCCAATTTTCCTTAAGATGTTTAAAAGCAGATTGCAATAGGTTGGATACAGACTGTGAATTAATTCCCATAATTTCAGCGATTTCCTCACGGGTTAGTCCTTCAAAAAAACGAAGATAAATCACCTCTTTCTGACGCTTGGGGAGTTGCTCCAGATAATTCTTTATCTCGTGAGCAAGCAATTGGGTTGTTTCTTCCTGAATCAATGAATCCTCAACAGAGAACTCTACTTCAAAAAATACTTCGGAGGTGATTTCTTCTGTCACAAAGTATCCTTTCTTGGTCATGCCCCGATGCAGACGTCTGCGTAGTGCAGCCATTAGATAAGCCTTCACGGTTTGGACCTCGCTTAGAAATTGTCTACGGTTCCAAAGATCTAAAAAGAGGTCCTGGATGCAATCCTTTACAAAAGCACCATCTTTACTAAATTTAGTACCATAATGAAAAAGCTTACGAAAATGCATCCGCATCAATTGTTCCAATGCACCTTCATCACCTCTGCGAAAGCGTTCCCAGAGTTCAGTATCATTTATCTTTTCCAATATATCTTTCGGCATTTTCATGGGTAAAACAAATATATGCAATTATTCCAATAAAATATAGTAAAAAAAATATTTGATATACAACACACTATCGGAAATCACACAATAGTCTATGTATACTATCCAACTTCTTTTTTACCAACGTAGATTTATCTAGAATCAACACTGCAAACAAAAACAACTTATTTACAGATAATTATCTGGCACAAAAAGAAGAACCCCAAGGCAAAATTTGCCTTGGGGTTCTTCTTTCATATCAGGTTTAGACTTTACCTATAAGTTCTTTTATGCGAATTTCTTCTTTCTAAAAAATTTCTTTCCAGTAGTATTCTTTCCAGTGGTACTCTTTCCAACATAAGCAACGTTTCCGTTTCTAGAATTTCCAGAAGAACGCTGTGAGATTGGCATCTTTTCTTTAGAAGCAGGGAGAAAACCTGTCATAGGAAATGGATGATCTTTAACTTCCGGAACAATTTTGCCAATAAGCTTATTAATATCCTTCATATAAGCAATCTCCTCTGCATCACAGAAGGATAATGCCATTCCGCTGGCGCCTGCTCTTCCTGTACGGCCAATACGATGCACATACGTTTCAGGCACATTAGGTATCTCAAAATTGATCACATAAGCCAATTCATCTACATCTATACCACGTGCGGCAATATCGGTAGCAACCAAAACACGAATCTCTTTACTTTTAAAGTTTGTCAAAGCTCGCTGACGTGCATTTTGAGATTTGTTTCCATGAATGGCCTCAGCTTTAATTCCTTTTTTAGTAAGCACTCGAACTACCTTATCGGCTCCATGTTTGGTTCGTGTAAATACCAGTACTGTCTCAATCTTTGGATCTTCCAGAACATGTACCAACAAATCGTTTTTCTTTTCTCTATCTACTTTATAAACTACCTGCTGGATAGTCTCGGCAGTAGAAGAGACAGGAGTTACTTCTACTCTCGCAGGATTTTTGAGAATAGATCCAGCCAGACTTATAATGGCAGCCGGCATGGTAGCAGAGAAAAATAAGGACTGTCTCTTTGCAGGTATAATACCCAATACTTTTTTCACATCATGCACAAATCCCATGTCTAACATGCGATCGGCTTCATCTAACACGAATATGCTGATATGTTGCAGATTTATTAAACGTTGATTGACAAGATCAAGTAATCTGCCAGGTGTTGCAACTAAAATATCAACTCCTCTTTGTAAAGCGTCTGTCTGCGACTTTTGTGAAACACCCCCGAAGATTACAGTGTGCTTTAAACTGGTATTTGCTCCGTAAGCAGCAAAACTGTCTCCTATTTGAATGGCTAGTTCACGGGTAGGTGTAAGAATCAATGCTTTAATGCGTCGGGAGCCTTTCTCCTCCTCCTGCTGATTAGCTAGTAATTGTAAAATAGGAATAGCAAAGGCAGCTGTTTTCCCTGTGCCTGTCTGTGCACAACCCAGTAAATCTTTTCCTTGCAGAATAAAGGGTATTGCTTGTGCCTGAATAGGCGTTGGCTTTGTATACCCTTCGGTCTGCAAAGCTTTTCTGATAGGTTCTATCAGATTGAGATTTTCAAATGACATAAAATGAGTTTAAGAAAAAAGTATGTCAATGTATTGTTCAGATTGACATCTTATCTATGATTTAGAATAATAAGGCGAAGTACGCCGTGATCTTCGGATTACTTGGGGAGTCTGAGTAAAATTCCCGGAAGGACAAAAGAGGGTACTGCTTTCCTTGTAACTATATTGATTGTAAAATAATTCATTTTCAATACAAAAAGCAACAATTATTCATAGACAGGCTTCTATGAATTGTAAAGTCTGCTGCTTTTCCTATTATTTACTAAACGTATACTCTTTCAAAACAGGAGGCTATCAACTTTAGTTGGCAAAGATGGCATATACAGCAAACGAAGCCAGCCAGTGATCACCACCATAATTACCAGAGGTCACATTAGGGAGTGCTGTACTGAGAAACGTCTCAGCTGTATGTTCAAAAAGCTGTTTGTATTTGTGTTTGGCAGGCAGATTCTTTGCGATTCCCTTCATACACCAGGCCCTGCTTAGACTCAACCCATCCAGGTGTACAATCTGCATATCAGTACGATCACTTACTACAGGCATTTTCACTATGTTTTCAATACTACGTTTGTCATAAAACGCATTGAGCCACTTTACAAATTCATCCTGTGGTAAAACACGTCGCATCAAATCTGCAATTTCCAGGCTTGGAGATAAAAAATCAGCTCCATCCGGCTCCAGATAAGCAGGTGTCTTTTCGTTAGTCAGATAGAAATTTTTGGCTTTAGCAATAACAGCCTGTTCAAAAGAAGTATTTTTTGTAGTTCTTGCCCAATCTAAGGCAAATACCAACCCGAAAGCAGTATTGGGATGGACTCCAGTACGGTTTGGATAAGTCTGCTTAGGTAAAAAGTCAGTCCAGAGTTTTAGAATTGTTTGTGTTAATGGCTGTAGATTTTGATGCCATTGTTTAGCCTGAGGAGTACCCCATGTATAGAGTTCTTCATCCAGTTTCAGTAACCAGGCCCAACCATAAGTACGTTCAAATGATCTGGTGGTTTTATATTTAGTAAAATAGTCTGCTTCTATTTTGATTTTCGCTGGATCAAATGATGTATTCAGGATCTGTATGATCTGATCTTTCTCTGGCAATTGAGGATATAGTTTGAGCAATTTGACCAACATCCAGTGGCCATGTACACTGGAGTGCCAGTCCAGACAGCCATAAAATGAGGGATGAAGTTCACTTGGTAGTAAACGATGATCTTCCGGTGCATCAGAGGAATGTCCTGTTTTATTCGGAAATTCCTGATGGATACAATGGATCGGCAATGCAGCTAATCGACTGGTAATTTCAGGAGTGAACAATGATGATTGTGCATAAGAATACGTTACCTGTAAAAGAAACAATAATCCGAAGAACCCGGCTTTCACTAGTGAATAGTTCATTGAACGTAATATGTAGTAAAGTACAAACGCAATATACGAATCAGGCAAATCTGAACTGCAGGTAGTTTACAGTAAATCCCTTTTCTGTAAAGATACCTTCATAATGTGTTTTTATACCATGATGCAATGCCAACAAATCGGAATGATATAAGTCAGTTGTATACTGCAGATCTTTTACTGGTACCTGTTGCAGTATTTCCATTGTGTATTCAAATAACAAGGGACTGTCTGTTTTTAAGTGAATCAATCCATCTGGAGGAAGCAGGCGTTTATACATTTCCAGATAGCGTGGATGCGTGAGACGACGTTTATCATCACTTTTACGGGGACGAGGGTCCGGATGGACAATCCAGATTTCACTTACTTCCTGAGGAGCAAAGAATTTTTCCAGCCAGTCAATAGGTGTACGTAAAAAGGCGGCATTACCCAATCCCTGAGCAAGTGCGGCACTACTACCTCTCCACAACCGATCTCCTTTGACATCTATACCAATAAAATTACGATCAGGATATACAGCTGCCAGTCCGGTAGTGTATTCACCACGACCACAGGCTAATTCTAATGTGATGGGATTGGAATTATGAAAATGAGATGTATTCCAATTACCTTTTGAGTTATCATACAATGGTTTACCTTCTTCAATGATGTTCTCCCGAAGTTTGTTTTCTTCAAACCGGGCAAGCTTTCTACGGGCCATACTTTACTTTTGAATTTAACTACGTCACTCTGATGTTTTCGGCTGCGAATTTCGGATTAAATTCTGAATAAAAATAGCCAACTTTTAAACTAGCTATAATTCAATAGCTTAGAGTGAAGCTACTTTTCTTACAACTCATTTAACTCTGCTACCACAAATGTACTTCCTCCTACAAAGATCACGTCATTAGTGGATGCTCTGTGTCTGGCTTCTGCCAATGCATCATTTACATCAGGGATCACTATACCTTTTAACTCATGCATGCCCCCTTTTTGAGCCAGAAGTTCTGCATCCATAGCTCTTGGCAAATGAGCCTGACAGAAATAATAGAAGGCATCCTGTGGCAATAGCTTCAATACTTTTTCAGGATCTTTGTCATTGACAACTCCTATTACGATATGTAGCTTTTCAAATGAAAGTCGTTTCAACTGTTCAACAATAAACCGGATACCTCCTTCATTATGCCCGGTATCACAAATTATTAATGGTTTTTCTCCTAATACCTGCCAGCGGCCTTTCAAACCTGTTAGCTGTACAGTATCAGCTATTCCCTGTTGAATATGGGAATCGTCTATTTTCCATTCTCTTTGTTGCAGAACTCGAACTGTCTGAATAACTCCGGTTACATTCCTCAACTGATAATCACCCAATAATGCCAGTTGCAGGGTCAAGGTATGTACACCATCTTCCCATATAGCAACAGAACGTCTATCTGGCAGAAAAGTCTTGTGTTGAGTATCTATGTAACGGGAAGCAAAATACAAAGGTGCATGCTCCTGTTTTGCTTTATTTACAAATACATGCTCTATATCTGGCTGATACTCACTGATTACAGCAGGAGTATTCTCTTTAATGATTCCAGCTTTTTCACCTGCAATCTTTTCTAAAGTATCCCCGAGAATATCTGTATGATCCCAGCTAATATTGGTAATCAGGGAAACTTCAGGCTGGATTACATTGGTTGAATCTAACCTTCCTCCTAACCCCACTTCAATCACAGCAATATCTACTTCTTCCTGAGCAAAATAGTCAAATGCCATCCCGACAGTCAATTCAAAAAAGGATGGCTGAACTTCTTCTATAAAAGGTTTATTTGCTTCCACAAACTCCACAACCTTCTGTTCTGGCATCTCTTTGCCGTTGACTCGTATTCGTTCTGTGAATGACTTCAGATGTGGAGAGGTATATAATCCGGTTTTGTATCCTGCGGATTGAAGGATAGCTGCCAGCATATGTGAGGTACTCCCTTTCCCATTTGTTCCGGCGATATGGATAGACTTAAATTTACGTTCCGGATTGCCCAAATGCTTGCATAAAGCCAGGGTATTGTTCAAATCTGCTTTATATGCTGCTTTACCAATTCGATGAAAAACAGGTAATCGGCTATAGAGATACTCAATTGTTTGCTGGTAAGTCATTGAAAATACAACTTGTGAATCTTGTTTCTTTTTACACTCTGGAGACTAGCTACCTCAACTCTATTATGGCATTAATGTAAAATCTTAAATACAAGTTCACGCAGAATATCTCCATCTGATATTTGGCCAGCTTCAACTCCTTTGCATTGAAGATCTGCTTCGCGAAGGTAATGAATGATATGCATGGCTTTTCGTAAAGGATAATTGCGAATAGCAGTCAGATAATCTTTCGCAAAATAAGGATTTACACCTACAGCCGCTGCAATACCCGCCTCACTACGATCAGCAGAGGCATGGGCTAACAATACTTTGCTAAAAAAGCCAAACAAGGTAGCAACCACCATGATTGCCGGATTACTTTTGGGATTAGACTCAAAATAATGAATGATCTGATTGGCTCTGAGAACATTCCGTTGGATCAATGCAGTCTGCAGCTCAAATACATTGTATTCTTTGCTAATCCCTACATATTTCTGTATATGATCAGGAGTAATTTCTGACTTAGCCGGAATATTCAGAATAAGTTTGTCAATCTCATTACTCAGACGACTCAGATCATTGCCTATATAATCAGCCAATAGTTGTGCAGCAGGTGGTTGTATGCGATACTCTTTATCTTTTACATAAAAAATAACCCAGTCGGGTAATTTATTGTCATACATTTTCTTGGCATCGACCAAGACAGCATTTTTGTCCAGCGTTTTGGCAAGTCCCTTACGTCCATCCAACGTCTTATGCTTATGTGCCAATACAAGAATGGTTGATGGTACAGGATTCTGCACATAACTTTCCAGCAGCTTCTGGCCCTCTTCACGTTGCAAATCGCTTACCTCCTGAGCTTCCTTCACAATAACCACCTGACGTTCAGCCATCATTGGAAACCGACGAGCCTGAGTGACAATTGTACCGACATTTACGTCCTTTCCATAACACACAATCTGGTTAAACCCTTTTTCATGCTCAGGCAGGGCATGCTGTTCAATAAAGTCGCTGATCAGATCTATGTAATAGGGTTCGTCTCCTTGGAGAAAATAAACAGGAGCAAATTCACGTTTTTTTAACTTTTCCAGAACGGCTTCAGGGCGATGGGGCATGTCTTTATCTACAGATGTCTAACAATTGGGTGCAAAGGTGCGAACGAAAAACAGGATCTCAAAATGATGTTCATCGGATTAAGCAGATATATTTGTGACTGTCTTATCCTCAATACAATGAACACTCAAGAGTTTTCTGATCAAATCTATTCTTTCCCAAACCGATATATCAATCGGAATTTGGAAGAATATCTGAGAGCATTATATGCTTTAGTCATGGGTCACTCACATATGCAGCCTAATGCTTTTCTTTTTCTCAAGCTATTGGAAGAAGCATTTACAGCAACCGCAAGTGATATGAATATGCAATGGCTGGAATATGAAAATGCTCCAGATGCCAACATTTTAAGCCATAAATTTACCAACCCACTAATTCGTACAAACATTGATAAATCTGTACAAACAGAACTCACTAACTTTGAATACCTGATAGCTGTTTTGACATTTCAGATAGCAGAGTTATATAGAATGAGAGATAAAGAGTTAAAGAATGAACTTCGCTACTTTGGTATAACCTCTGAATCAGGAAATGTATGGTACAACTTTGATCCATTTACAAATCTGCAATGTGGTATTGATTGTTACATCGATAATCTGGAAGAAGAACCATCCACAACTGAAATTCCAACTGACTGGGCATTTGTAGGGCGATTGTTGGAATTTGGAAGAATTTATGAATGAATCCTTATAAAGTTTTATGAAAATACATCTGTTCGGAGCTTCTGGCTCAGGAGTCACCACATTAGGTAAACGCCTGGCAGAAACTCTTCATTCCACCTATTTTGATAGTGATTATTATTACTGGGAGCCATCAGAACCCCCTTTTACTATTCGAAGAAACCCTGAAATCCGCAATCATATGTTGAAAGAAAGCCTTGCCGGTCATACACATTGGATACTTGGGGGCTCAGTCATAAGTTGGGGAGAGGAATGGTTATCAGCCTTTGATCTGGCAGTTTTCCTGTGGATTCCTCATGACTTGCGAATACAACGCTTAAAAGATAGAGAGTATATGCGGTATGGAGAAATCATCTATTCAGATCCTGTCCGGAATAAACAATACAATGACTTTATTGACTGGGCGGCAGGCTACGATGATATAACAGCCAGAGGACGTACCCTACTAGCCCATGAAGCCTGGATACAGAAACTAACCTGCCCGGTACTGGAAATACGAGGGGACCTGACTGTGGCAGAAAGAGAACAAAGAGTGCTGGAACAACTGAATCAATTGTCTCAGAAAAGTAACAACTAAGTAATTAGGCCATTTTATCAGAACTCAATATACAAATTGAGTTCTGATAAAATAGTTATACTCATGACACAGAACGTTGCAAGACTTCATCAATAAATCCGTAAGTTCTGGCTTCATCTGCCCGCATCCAGTAATCGCGATCGGCATTCAGTTCTATTTCCTCTTCTGTACGACCACTATGCTGAGCCATAATGCCATATAGCTCTTTTCGCAGAATCACAATCTGACGAGCTGATATCTCAATATCAACAGATTGTCCCTGTGCTCCACCGGATGGCTGGTGAATCATTACTCTGGCATGAGGCAAAGCAGATCGCTTGCCTGCTGCACCACCACATAGAAGAACAGCTCCAAAGGAAGCAGCCATGCTGGTACAGATAGTCGCTACATCTGGTCGGACGTACTGCATGGTGTCATAGATTCCCAAGCCTGCATATACAGAACCACCTGGGCTATTGATATATAATGTAATATCCTTCTTAGGATCAACAGATTCCAGAAATAACAGCTGAGCTATAATTATATTAGCTATGTTGTCATCTACCCCTGTTCCCAGAAATACAATCCGGTCAGCCATAAGACGCGAAAAGACATCCACTTCCCGAAAGTTCATCGGTCGTTCCTCAATAACAGAACGGGTCATATTCTCAACCGAATGAAGGTTTTCTGCATGATTCAGATAACGATCTACAGTTAGACCATTCATGTTTTGTCCGTATACAGCAAACCTACGGAACTCACTTTTGCTAAGTTCAGAGAAATACATAAAAACAATGTTTAGAATAAATAAAAGGTATAGAGTATAGGACATGATCTCACCAGCATCCGGTTTACTGGCGATTTCACAAGGGACAATATAATTTCACTCCATGTCTGTGCACTAACATGGAAGCAAGTACTAAGCTATTTTCAGGGTAGTTTATCCGAACAATCGGGAATGAATGGACTCAAGTTCACTGCGAAGTTGCTGACGTCCAGCTAATCGTAAGGCCTTATAGGCAGTTTTCTGAGCAATCAGTTTGTGTTGCCAGACTTTATCCCACAATAAGCGGATAGAAGTATTCTGCTGCTGATCTTCTGTCAGCCTTTCCTGCACATATTCTTCCAATAGCTTTACTTCTTCCAGTTCTGGCCGCATAGCATTAGTAATTATAAATGAAAACGTTCAATAGATAGATGGCTAACAGCTTTGCGAAGTCTTTCCAGACACTTGAACTTCTGTACTGTAGCTGTATGAATATTCCGATAGCCATGTTTGGCAGCAATGTGCTCCAGCTTCTGACCAAAGTAATAGAAACTAACCAGTATATCCCTGCATTTGTCGCCCAGGCCGTTTACAAACTCTTTTAATTGTATTGTATCTGATCCTGTTTCTTCATCTGAATCTAAGACACCAATATCTGGAGGCAAGCTCTCCAACGATGTTTTTCGGGCACGTTTATCCAATTCCTGCAACCAGAGATTCTTACATATTCCCATCAGATACGTACTTATTGACGCTGTAAGCACCAGTTGATCATGAACCACTTTTTCATAAAATACAATCAACGCCTCCTGAAAGATGTCTTTGGCATCATCTGCACTACCGCCCCTCTCTTTTACATAATGTAAAGCCATTGGATATACTTTGGCATAGAGTCGTTCCAGCGTTTGTTTCCGATGGGTGAGCAATGCGTGTCGCCAATCGGTATTTGTCAAAAGAATAGTAGCCTCATGCATATGTTTTTTATTTGTTTATCGGAAAGTCTTCGAACTATCACCTCATAAAGAGAAAAAAATATTTTCGGCAAATTACTGCTTTTTCTTCTATCAGTCATTTTGTCTCAATACTTAAAACGCATGCGCACGACCAACTACATATTGTTATTGAGGATAGTTTCCTTAAAGTTTTGCGGAATAGAGCTCAAGCAAAATAAGACATTGAGAATACAGAGAGGCATACTTGTAAGAAACGAGAAAAGAATATCCGTATGTAGCTTCCCGCTGAGCTTCCTCATCAGGAAGTAGTCATTGATCCGGACCACGATCTGACCGATTATGTTCGAATCGGAGAAGAAGTACCCAAGTACTTGAGATCACGCCTACTACTTTATCTTAAAGTGAGATATTGGATCGGAATAGCTTTAAGCATTGATTACTCAAAAAGATGTTATGCTGATGAATTTCGCTTAAATAAGACATTTTTAACAAATATTTTCTTTCTGTTTACCAGCAGATAAATATCTAACCCCAAAAGACATATCCCTACTATAGCTCCCATCCAGATTGAAATAATTAAATCTGTTCTATGCTCTTTATTATACTCATCCAGCAATAGGTAAATGTAATTCTGGTCATTAAGACCATACACACTAATGTATCTGGGAGAATTCTTTTTGCCTTCAAGATCTGTTAATTTTTCTTTTTTTATAATGTTTTGATAGTCTTCCGTCAATATTTTCAGAAATAACGTATCCCCGGTTTTTACAGTGGATGCATAGTCATGAATAGCCATTGCAGAGAAGGCACTTCCTCCAATCTCAAATAGAAAATCAGGATATTCTTCCAGTTCAATTTCTATCGTAGAAGGACTCCTTCCATGTGTTTTTATTTCTGCTTTATTCAGTAAAGTACTGGAAATGGTAGTTAACTCCCTATCTGATAGTTTTGTAGTTGAATCCTTATATGAACGCCATGACCAATACATACAAAGTATTGTCGTAGTAAACATAAAGAATAGACAAAAAAACTCTACATATTTGAGTCTACCATGAAGATATTTTACTTCTGCTTTCTGATCTCTTACCTTCTGTTCAATCAGAACCTCTTTAATAATTGCATAATGCTTTGGATATAGCATAGAAGATATGCAGTACTCAGTTTCATTTGAATAGATGGTAAGTTCTTGCCATTTAAAATATTTATCTTCCTTATCTATCGCTATATAGCTGGTTATCTCTCGTAGGTAAACTACTTTTTTAGTATAGCCTAGCAGTGACTTGGTTTGTAACTTATCCTCTTCTAAGATAAGTATATCAAATTTGAGGACATAGTTAATAAGTAAAATGCTTACAAGGCCAAAGAAACATCCAGCTATAAGATCCGGATAGCTGAGTGAGTCATAAGACATTGCACTTTTTATCAAAATCACAGCAAATGATAAAAATAGAGCGAGAGGAAGAAGACAAATTAGAATTGTACCAAGGTCTGGTTTTGACTTTATCACTTCTTTATTGTCCATAGTTTTGTAACCTAATCACATTGTTGCTTATCTTCTTTTTTCCTGATTACATGTTGTAATATAGAATGTAGTTAACAAAGCGTATTCAAGTATAAATATTTATGGATTTGGGTAGAGCAAGGTGACCCAATTGTTGAAGAAATTAAGAATAAATCTTTTAAACGACCTTATTTGGATGGATATCTCAAAACAAAGTATTGATTTACGTTAAGGAAAACTATACATTCAGGAGATTCTAACTGTGACAATACTATTTTTCACTATCTATTTTTTACGAATCTCACACTCTGAATTTTATGGCCGACTCTACCCAAAAACCCACTCCGGACCAGACACTGGATGTACGTCCGGATACACTGGACTTTCGTGACAAAATGTACGAAGCCAATTTATACGAAGTTCCTACGAAAATTAGTCTCGATGAATATAAACAATGGAATATACCGATACTGGATCAGGGGAAAGAAGGAGCTTGCACAGGTTTCGGGCTGGCTACGGTAGCCAACTATCTTCTTCGTCGAAGAAAAATTGTTCCAGATCCTAAGTCAGTAAGCCCACGCATGCTCTACGAAATGGCCAAACGATATGATGAATGGCCAGGAGAACAGTATGCAGGTTCCAGTGCAAGAGGAGCCATGAAAGGCTGGTACAAACATGGTGTATGCAGTGATGAATGCTGGCCTTACAAAAAAGAAGAAACCGAGTTCCGGCTTACAGACGAACGCACATCTGATGCATTACGCAGACCACTGGGAGCCTATTATCGCGTAAATCACAAAGATCTGGTAGCTATGCATGCAGCCATGGCAGAGGTAGGGATTCTGTATGCAACTGCGAAGGTACATTCCGGCTGGCGTGAAGTTGATACAACCACTGGAATTATTCCCTATGAAGATGTATTTCCGGTTGGAGGCCATGCCTTTGCTATTGTAGCTTATGATGAAAAAGGATTCTGGATTCAGAACTCATGGGGAGAAGACTGGGGACAGAAAGGTTTTGGACTTATCACCTATGATGACTGGATGGAAAATGGTACAGATGTCTGGGTAGCACGATTAGGTGCACCTGTTATTCTGAAAAAAGCTTTATCTACAGCCATCAGTCATTCAGCTGCTGCTGGTAAGTCAGAAGCTTACTCCTATGCCGATCTCCGTCCACACATTATCAGTCTGGGAAACAATGGTCTGTTAAATCCAGGAGGAAACTTTGGTACGTCTGAAGCTGAGGTAAAGGCAATTTTCGAAGATGATTTTCCACGGGTGACTGCAAAGTGGGCAAAAAAACGATTGTTACTCTATGCACATGGCGGACTGGTAAGTGAAAGTGGAGCTGTTCAGCGCCTTGCCGATTATAGACCCAGCTTACTGGAAAAAGAAATTTATCCGGTTTCTTTTATCTGGCACACAGATATATGGAGTACCATTACCAATATTCTCAAAGATGCATTGCAACAACGCAAACCAGAAGGCTGGCTGGATAGTGCCAAAGATTTTATGCTGGATCGTCTGGATGACGCTCTTGAACCTCTCGCACGAACGTTAACAGGAAAAGCCCAATGGAAAGAAATGAAAGAGAATGCCCTGTTAGCTACTACACAAACCAAAGGAGGAGCATATCTTGCATTAGAGCATATCAAGCACCTGGCTGATAAATACGAAGAGGACTTTGAAATTCATCTTGTGGGTCATAGTGCAGGTAGTATCTTTCATGCCCCAATTATACGCCTTCTCACAAGCAAAGGAAAGATTAATTCCGGCCCTATGAGAGGGCAAACTGGCTACGGGTTAAAAATAGCCTCCTGTACACTCTGGGCTCCCGCCTGTACCATAGATGTTTTCAAAGAGAACTATCTACCTGCTATAAAAAACAAAACAGTAAACAGGTTTGCACTCTTTACCCTAACAGACCAGGTAGAACAGGATGATCATTGTGCAAATATTTACCATAAGTCTTTGCTTTACCTTGTCTCCAATGCACTGGAAGATAAAATGCATATACCGTGGTTCCTAAAAGATAAGGAAAGTGGTACGCCCTTGCTGGGTATGGAAAAATGGATTCAGCAAGATCCTGAATTGCTTAAACTTTTTTCTCAAAAAGGAGCAGACTGGATACTATCTCCTAATACTGCACCAGACGGTTCGCCTGATCACTCTACAGCCAGAGCACATGGAGCCTTTGACGATGATCTGCCAACAGTGAATGCGACACTGGCTCGGATATTGGGGCAAAGGGAGTTACACGGCGAGAAATTGATTATTAACCGATCAGCCTCTTCCTTACAGGAAAAACGTATCAAGCTGTTTCAGCAATCCTGATCAGAATTCTGATTACATTTTCTTATGAATCAATGCTGACAATAAAGTTGTAAGATAAAATACGAACCAAGATTCTGATTGTGTTAGATAAATATCAGAATCCTGATTAGATTTTATTTATATCAGAGCTCTGATATTTTTTTACTACATCAGAACTCTGATAGATTATCAAAACCCTTCTCGTTCCTATTAGATTTTATTTTCGTTAACTCATTATTGATTAGCCAAGCATATAGTTATAGGCAAAGAGTATAGAGCAGCTACATTTGTACCATTGCATTGAGCAGGTATCCAGTTGGGCATTTTTGCCATTTCCTGCAACACATCTTTATCCATGATCGAATACTCTTGAGTCGTTTTATTGACAATCCTCAAACATTCTATTTTACCTGTCTCTGTAACAATAAATGATAGATAGACTTTAGACTGTGAGCCATCATTTTCTTTACTAGTTCGTACATTTTTCTGCATAAAGCTTAACATTTCACCGACACCACCCGGAAATTCAGGAAACTTATCAGGTAATGTACACACATAGATTTGACAAGTCTCATCCAAAGTCATTATACATTTTCTATCCTGCTGGACTTTGAAAGTTTGTGCATATCCTACAGTTCCTATAATTACAGTCACCGATAGAACTACTAAACAAGTAAAAAACATCTTCATAGTCCTATATATACATAAATTAAATGAGAGGTAAGAAGGATTCTTATCTCTCATTTAATTTATCACTTAATAATTTTCATCTCAACCCGGCGATTGCGCTGACGTCCTTCAGGCGTGGCATTACTGACTAAAGGCTTACGGGAACCAAAACCCTCTGTAATGATCTGATCAGCTTTTACACCTTTACGAGTCAGGTATTTTTTCACAGCGTCAGCACGAGCCTTGCTCAGTTTGAGGTTAGTGGCTGCATTTCCTACATTGTCTGTATGACCAGATACCAGCATCCGGTAAGTAGACTTACTGATCAGCAGATCGGCCAGTTCATCCAGACTTTGGTAAGAAGCTACCTTGATAACAGATTTGCCTGTTTCAAATTCCAGATTATCGAATGCTTCATTCAATACAGCCTGCTCTTCCTGTGTTAACTTAATTTCTACCCGTGTTGGATCAGCAGGCTTTGCTTCTACCGGACAACCTGCATTCTGAGGAGACCCATAGGTATCCGGACAACGATCATCTTTGTCCGGTACAGTATCTCCATCCCGATCCGGACAGCCATTGAAACGAGGCGTTCCAGCCTGATCCGGACAAGCGTCATCCGGATTGGCAATATTGTCTCCATCAGTGTCGGCACATCCGTTAAACTTACTTTGCCCTTTTTCATTTGGACAACGGTCATCTTTGTCAGGAATACCATCCTCATCCGTATCCGGACACCCTTTCAAAGCTGCAGGCCCTTTCAATAACGGGCATTCATCCTCTCTATCTATTACACCATCAGAATCAGAATCCGGACAACCTCCATTTTTTTCCAAACCAGCCTCATCCGGGCAACGATCCTGAGAATCCATGATCCTGTCGCCATCCCGATCCGGACAACCACCCATTTCCTTACTACCGGGCTCTGTAGGACATTTATCCACTTTATCTTCAATGCCATCCCCATCTGTATCAGGACATCCTTTAAATTCCCATACACCCGGAAAATTCGGACAGATATCCAGCTTATCAGAAACACCATCATTGTCCTTGTCTTTCTTCTTATGATGCAAACCTGCAATGATAATCCCTGCATACACATCCATTCCGTACGGGCGTCCCAGATTGACCAATCCAGGTAAATTGTCTGATCCAATAAAAAAGAATGAACCTACCCGCATCATGGCTCCTAGTGTAACCTGTTGGTAGTCATTTATCAACGCCAGTGGCAATGCAAACTCAAAATGTTTTGTTTCAAAACGTGGGGTAACGGCAAACTGAGAATTGTATCGCATTCCTATCGCCTTTCGGGTACGCAGTGACTGAATCCAGGCAGCATTTACATATAACTTGTCTTTTATCTTATAATCAAAGTTCAGATGCAAAGCTGTAGGTAACTTGGTCCGGAATCCGTTTTTCTGGTCACCATTGCCCACGGCAAGTCCTCGGTTCAATACGGGGTAAAAATTATCCAGTGTAGAATTTTCCAGCTCCTGTTGTGATAAATCTACATCTGTCCGTCTAATAGTATAGGATGCAGATGCAGTAGAATCATTGTAATTGGTATTGTATCGAAGCCCTCCAATATCGAGAAGAGAAATACCTATACGATATTTGTATTTATTTTGTAATCCATCCAGTTCATCCTTCCCATCCATCTTATAGCGATACTTCTCTACATCTGGTCTATACTCATAGGTAAATCCAATATCTGCACCTAAGCCTTTTCCATTTTTTGTCTTCCATAAGGCTGCATCTACAAATTCATCTACAGGAGGGTAACCTTCCGCCTGGCTATAGTGATAACCAATATCTGCATTGATGACATGTAGCACCGGTTCATTATTTACAGTAGAGAACTGCGACTGAAGTGTATTGGAATACAGACTGGATGAATAAATTCCCTGAAGATATTTAAGTGTAATACCACCTTTCAGGTAATGTTTTCCTTCCGACCATATTTCACGGGCATATGTCAGACCCGTTTCCCGAAACATATTGGTATTAATCCGTAACAAGCTCCCATTGCTTAGTAAGCTTAACAGAGTCAGATTGTTATTTTTAAAATCTTCTGCTACAAAGGAGGTTAGATTGGTAGCCTCAAAACTTCCCCGCATTCTGTTAGTCACTGCAATGCTATGCCTGGGGCTTAGCTTAATCATCAAAGAAGGCAGGTATACATTAGCTCGGATGTTAAACATCTTTGTATGATTATTATTGGCATCTGTATAATACTCTGGCTGTAGATTATAGGGTTCTTTAAACCGTTCAATACCTAGCTTCAGCAATGAATAGGGCGAATCGTATCTGTAATAGTTATTGGTTATACTTCCCTGCACTGTAACCAGATTGAGATGAAAACCGTAACGGGAATCTGCAATAGATGAAGGATTCAGATAGAGGCCATTTACACCTGCATAATTACTATTGGAGATTCCAAGTAGCTGTTGTGCCCACGAACAGTTGACTGTGATACAAAAAATAAAAATGAGGAACGGTACTTTTTTTAACATATTGGTATGCAACAAGTAATCTGTAGGTTGAAAAATATTTTATTCCGAAGACTCTATGAATGAACTAGTAAGGTAATGATTAGTTCTATTTTATATTGTAACGTAAGCACAAAGAAATTGTCAGGTATACTATTTTGTATACTTTTGATCATTATCCGGTATATCTGCAGTCAAAGGCTGTTTTATTTCCAGCATACTTTCTGAATGAAGGTATACAAGAAACCATTTACATAACCAGGTATGAAGTATTTATTCTATATACTCCTTATTCCCTTTTATTTATTTTCGGTCTGTTCTACAGCTCAGACTAAGCTGAGTGTCAAAGAAACCGGCGAAATCAGTTATCAGGCCAAGAATGCAATCAGCGAACTAGAGCAATTGCTCAACTTTGTAACTTTTTCTGACAATGCCCCTAACGAATTGGCAGATGTAATTGAGAAAAGTTATACTCCCAACGCCCGCAACCAGATCTTCTATGATAAAACAGTTGTCATAGAAGATGATACCGATCCCGACTTCCATCTGAATAAGACTAAAGATCTACCTGTAGATAAATACATTCATACCCTCGATATCTACTATAGCAAGAGTATTGATCCTTCCATTATTTTTTCTAATATCCGGGTTTCTGATGTAAAAAAGAAAGATTATTATTATGTGAAACTCGTATTTGACTGTGAATTCAAAGGCCAGAACACAAAAAAAAGTTCTCCCTACAAACTTCAGACACGCCAGGCAACCATCCGGGCTGAGAAAAATGGCAACCGGTGGAAAGCCTTTATTTATGGCATTACGTTTTACGATCCCAAGAAACCATTTGATACAAAAGAGAATAATGTCATTGTGACCAGTGGTGAAGATCAACCCATTGTGTTGGGCAATAAAGAAGCTTCTGATAACCAGATTGCAGTCAAAGAAGCTGTAGACAAAGTAGCACTGGCACGTGCAGAAGAAGAAAAAAAGGCAAAAGAAGCAGCCTATAATGACGCTATACGTATTGCCAATACAGCAATGGAGAACAATGATTATCAGACTGCCTTAGATGCCTATCACAAAGCCATTGAATACAATAGTTTTGCACCTCTGCCTCGTCTTCAGATTCAGAAAATTGAACGGGATTTCAAGAATCGATTAGAGACTCTTATCCAAACAGCAGAACTCTATCAAAAAAGTCGCAGTTACGACGATGCGTTAACTTATTATAGAAAAGCACTTGAAGCTCAGCCTGAAGCATCAGCCCGTATTCAACCACAAATCAGTTTGCTTACCAACCGTATCAGTGAAATTGTACCGATACGTACCAAAATAGAGACGGGCCATATTGCAGAAGCCATCAACGATTGTGATGAACTTATCCGTCAGAAAAACAAACAGAAAATAATTAAAGACTATCCGGATTTGTATCTGTTGCGCGCACAATGTTATGTTCGGTCTTCCCAACGTAATGCATACACCAAAGCACTGGATGACTTTTCAGAAGCCATCCAGCTAGACCCTCTGTATCTGGATGCATACCTGACTCGTGCAACTTACTATGAAAACCGCAAAGAGTTAGACAAGGCTGTTATAGATTATGATTATATTACCACCCGAATCTTTCCTAATGAAGCCAAGTATTATCTAAAGAAAGCACGTCTCAAAGAACAACTAGGCTTAACCAAACAAGCAGTAGCAGATTACGACAAGGCTATTCAGCTTGCACCAAACAATCCGTTGTATCATTTGCAAAAAGGTTTGCTTGAATATCGGAATCATGATCTTGAGGCGGCCCGACGCAGCTATACACAAGCCTTGAATCTCAATGTAACCTATACAGAAGCCTACTATCAACGAGGTATTGCATTTGCAGATCAGCAAAAAATTGACGAAGCAGCAGCAGATTTCCGGAAAGCACAAAAACTGGGAGGTGCAGATAGTCTCACAGTACGTTTTCTACGAGCAAAAAGTAATGAATACCATAATATAGGTGCGACAGCCCTTCGTAACCGCGATACCAAAAAATCAGATAATATGTTTACACTGGCATTAGCATTAGATCCTAACAATAACAGTGTCTGGATTTCCCGTGGTGATTCCTATTATGAAAAAAAGGACTATAAAAAGGCACTGGAATATTACAATACAGCCACTCTCGCCAATAGCCGTAACAGTGAAGGGTACTATAAAAAAGGACTTGCTCTGATGCAATTAAAACAAAATAAAGAAGCTCTTGCAAACTTTAATACTGCCCTGCAATATAACAACACCTATCTGGATGTTTACAAAAGCATAGGAGATGTCCTTTTAGCCATGAATCAGATTACTCAGGCTACTGCTAATTATCAGCGGTTGATAGAGGTGCTTTTACCTGTTTATCAGAATCAGCAGAAAAAAATGCAGGTAGATGCTTCTCTCAAACAAAATCTGGCAGAATTGTATGCAGAGGTGGCTAAATGCCAGAATCAGTTACAGGCCTATGCAAATGCTGTACAAAGTGCAGATCAGTCCCTTACCTACGATCCATTATATGCAGAAGCCTATTATCAGCGAGGTATTGCCTATCAGGCCTTAAAACAATATACGAATGCCGCAGAAGCATTAAGTAGAGCAGTGCGACAAAAACCCAATTATTTGCCGTACCAATATACCTATGGTATGTCGGCATTAAAGGCAGAGAAATACAATGATGCCATTGTAGCATTTACCCAGGTTCTGGCACTGGATAATGAACAAACCATTAAAGACACACGCTACCTGCGGGGCGTTAGCTTTTATCATCAGAACAAAATAGAAGAGGCATTACAGGATTTTATTCTTTACGCTGTAAAAAATCCCAATGAGGTTAATCCTAAGTTTTACACCTACTATGGTTTAGCACATTTACATAAAAAACAAACCAATGCAGCTGCCAAACATCTACAGAAAGCCTATAGTCTGAATAAAATTGATGGATTTGTATTATTGGGAATGGCTTGTCTGGCATCTGAACAAAATAAACCACAGGAAGCAATCCAGTGGTTGAAAAAGGCATTCCAGAGCCGTAAATTAGAGTATTCTGCGTTGCGAAAAGAAGAAGATCTGCTCCGGTCAGTTCGTTCAGGATCGACCTATTCTGAATATGTCAAACTAAAAAAAATGTATTTTCCGAATAGTTAGTAAGACAAAAGCATTCCACTCCGATAACTAATTATGGAGTAGAATGCTTTTCCAATTTATAGTTTATACCCATTGGCACCACAACTGGTAGTTCCACCAAAGTCATACTCAAAGTTAATCTCAATGATACTTCCATCTGTAAGTGTACCTGATCCGGAAACTGTGGCAGAAGAAGTTTGCCCCTTTAAACGAACACTTTGAGAGGATATAGTCAAAATGTTACCAGATACAGTAGCAATAATTTCATCTCCGAATGGCTCAACATTTGATAACAATATTTCACTATTGGATGACCCTTCTGTAATTCTCAGAGTATAGGAATCCTGAGAACTCCCACATTTCTGCTGGATAGTGTAACTACCAATAAATGCTTTTCTGGAATTCAGAACTTCCTCATCCAGTAGATTACAGCTATACATAAATAGCAATCCTACCATCAGAAGACGATAGCGGTGGTTTCGAATAAAAGATCTTACAAGGGTTAAATTTTTGTTTTCCATGTATAGTGTATACTATTAAATTGAGTGTTGTTTTGGCCTCACAAATTTAGTCAGACCAAAAACAATGCCATTTTACCAATCTATCTCCTTCTTACCATGCTCTTTTAAATAGGCATTGGCCTGACTGAAGTGTTTACAGCCAAAAAAGCCCTTATCAGCAGCAAACGGCGATGGGTGAGCAGCCTTTAACACCAAGTGTTTGGATGCATCTATAATAGCTCCTTTCTTCTGTGCATAAGCCCCCCATAAAAGAAATACAAGATTTTCTTTCTGGTCTGACAGAGCTTTTATAGCAGCATCTGTAAATTCTTCCCACCCTTTTTTCTGATGTGATCCCGCTGTATTAGCTCGTACAGTCAATGTGGCGTTTAGCAATAATACACCTTGCTCTGCCCAACGTGTTAGATTACCCGATTTAGGAATGGGTTTTCCCAGATCGTCTCTTATTTCTTTGTATATATTATGTAAAGATGGAGGCGTTGTAACACCATCATTTACAGAAAAGGAAAGTCCATGAGCCTGTCCAGCTCCATGATAAGGATCTTGTCCTAATAACACTACCTCTACTTTGTCAAATGGAGTGGCTTCAAATGCATAAAATATTTTATTTCCAGCAGGATAAATAGTGTGGTTGGCATATTCATCCTTTACAAAGTTAGTCAGCTTTGTAAAATAAGGTTTTGTAAATTCTGCTTCTAAATGGCTTTTCCAGGAAGGTTCAAGCTTAACGTCCATAGGTCAAAATAGTTAAAAATAAAAGTTAAAGTAACGTATCTTAATAAACACCCGAAAATAGTATCTTTTTTGTTGTGAGAAACTATAGCGAAGAGTTTTTAGGATGGAGATTTACGAAAATAAAAAACAAATGTGTATATTTAACCGTTTTTGAAGTAAATACGAAACAATAGAAATATGGTTACTGAAATTACGGAAGGTGTAAAAGTTACGGTAGCAACCGAATACCAACCTGAATATTCAAGCCCGGCTCAGGAGCATTATGTGTTTACCTACAAAATCAGTATTGAAAATTGTAGCGAATACACAGTACAATTGCTTCGCCGTCACTGGCATATTCATGATTCCAACGGATCTATCCGCGAGGTAGAAGGAGAAGGAGTAATTGGTCTGCAACCAGTATTAGAGCCAGGAGAGACTCATGAATATGTATCTGGTTGTAATCTAAAAACCAATATTGGTAAAATGAAAGGAACGTATCTGATGGAACGAATTGTAGATGGCAAACAATTCCGGGTTCGTATTCCAGAATTTACGATGGTAGTTCCCTATCGTCTTAACTAGGTATAAATGCTAAAATTTAATTTCTTTGCACCTTATATTCTTTAGCATTTAATATATTCTCTGTTTTGATTTTTTTACGATATCTGCAATTCTGGTTACGTTCCGGGAATGCGCATGCCATTCATTCTCCATTCGTCTTTCAGCTTTACAATCAGGTTATACGCAATACCAAACCCTATTACTGTTTTGAAACGCTGGAAGACTCCAGAATGGATCTTTTAACTTCTCAGGAAAGTATCACAATCAGGGATTTTGGAGCAGGATCAAGAGTAAATGCCTCTAAGCAGCGTAAAATCAGAGATTTAGCCCGTCATTCAGAGAAATCTCCCAGTCTGGCACAACTTCTATTCAGACTAGTAAACTACTTTCAACCTTCTACCATTTTTGATCTGGGTACTTGTTTAGGTACTACCACACTTTATCTGGCTCACGGATGTAAACATGCGCAACTATATACATTTGAAGGAGATCCGGGACTGGCAGCTTTATCCCGGCAACGGTTCGAAAAACTCAATTGCTCTCACATTCAATCTGTGGTTGGAAACATTGATGAGACATTAGAAGAAACATTGAAAAAAATTGAAAGGCTGGATTTTGTTTTCTTTGATGCGAATCATCGGTTAGAGCCTACCTTACGCTATTTTGAGCAATGTCTGCGGAAATCGCATGAAAATTCAGTATTTGTCTTCGATGATATCTATTGGTCAGACGAAATGCAGCAGGCCTGGCAACAAATCAAAAAACATCCATCAGTCATACTTACAGTTGATTTATTTTACATCGGGATTGTTTTCTTTAGAAAGAAGCAACCTGTGCAACATTTTACACTTCGAAGCTAATCAGGCTTTTTTACGCATAATGGTTATTTCGCCTTCATAATTGAAATAATAATTGCCATCTAACTGTAGCAAGGTCTTTACATAGGTTTGCAAAGAGATTGCTTTTTCAGTCCAGTCTATATTATTATCTAATAGCAGATAACTCAAGGCCTGTATCATATCTTCAGCACGTTGCGTATAGATTTCTACAGGAAATAAGTAGTGTTCTGTAGTATATTGCTTATTAATCTGCTCAAAAAGCATCTGTGACTCCTGAGACGGTGTACAGGATAAGAATTCAAGCAATTGCTTATAATTATTCTGAGGACGATTCTGTAAAAAGAGTAAGGCACCTTCCGTTTCCAGAGAGCCATAATAATGATTTAAAAAAGCCATGCGTTGGTGGTTCCGTTCTTCAGGAGTTTCCAGCCATGCCCCCAGGGATTGCAATAAATGCGAAATCACAATCAGATCCGTACGACCAATTAGCTTAAAATCATCTGGCTCTATCTGACAAGCAACTATCTTAGGCTCCTGAGCCGTAATCTCCGCCAACAAGTTGGCATCTTCTTCAACAGCTACCAATGCTGAAAAGAATTTTGCCAGATGCAATACCAGAAATGACTCACGACATCCAATTATCACGCTACTACGTTGTTGGGGTAAACCCCTCAACACATAATTCTCAAGAGCAGCTACAGTGTTCCGTTCAACATTGCTAAAAGCATAAAAGCTATCCCGTAGTGCAGTCAGATTTACTCCTGCATCTGTGGCAGCCGGTTCAGAATTAGGGGACAATTGCATGTAAGTCCAATTTAGTAAGCGGTTTAAATTCAAATATCTCTTAAATCTGCTTAAAAATCAAGTATCTAGCTTATCTAAGCTTTTATTTACACTTTAAAATATCTTTTTCTTTGATTAAGCCCTTCTCACAGGTTAAGTTTGCAGTCTAAGGAAATAAAACTTTATGAACATACCATTACATATTTCTCAGATACATGAATCCCGCTTCAACCAGAAGCCACTCATTGTACGTTCGCCAGGCCGTATAAATCTTATTGGAGAACATACCGATTATAACAATGGCTTTGTTTTACCAGCAGCAACAGACAAAGCTATTTATATCACACTCAGTGCCAGTACTGATGCTACCTGCCACTGGTTTGCAGCAGATTTTTCAGATGAATTTACAACCACACTGGATGTATTACAGCCATCTCCCAAAAACTGGCCAAATTATTTGTTGGGTATCGTAGAACAGTTTCAAAAAATGGGACACTCAATTCCTGCCTTTAACTGTGTGGTTAGCGGAGATGTTCCGGCAGGTGGCGGTATGTCATCTTCTGCAGCATTGGAATGCGCTACAGGCTGGGGACTTGCCCATCTATTCAATATTCCGTTAGATAAGCTAACCCTGACCCGAATGGCACAAAGGTCTGAAAATGAGTTTGTGGGACTACAGTGTGGTATTATGGATATGTTTGCCAGTGCCTTCGGAAAACACAATGAGGTGATCCGTCTGGATTGTCGCTCCCTTGACTACGAATACTTTCCATTGGATTTAGCAGATTATCAAATAGTATTGTTTGATACAGGAGTAAAACATTCGTTGGCGTCCAGTGAGTACAATACCCGACGCCAGGAATGTGAAGCAGGCGTTGCCCTTCTCCAAACACTGGAATCTGATATCCATAGCCTGCGTGATGTATCAGAAGAAATGTTGCTTACACATCAGAGAAAGTTTGATCCACTTATTTTTGTTCGTTGTCTGTATGTAGTTCAGGAAAATGAACGTTTACTAGCAGCTTGTGAAGACTTGAAGCGTGGTGATCTGGAGACATTCGGACAACGTATGTACGGCTCACACAATGGCTTGCGGGATATGTATGAAGTAAGTTGTAAGGAACTGGATTATCTGGTTTCCTTTACTACTACCGAAAAAAGTGTATTAGGGGCCCGCATGATGGGTGGCGGCTTTGGAGGCTGCACGATTAATATTATAAAGGCAGATGCTGTAGATGATCTATTTGAACGCATTCAGAAAGCGTACAAAATTGCGATGGGTCTTGATCTGAAAATGTACAAGGTAAGTATTGAGGATGGAACAAGCATCCTTTCTGTATAAGCGATTTTCTAAAGTGTACTACAGGTCACATATCTACTGTGGCCTGTAGTATATTATACTCAGAAATGTCCTACAGTAGCTGAGTTTTTAAGAATATTATACTGATTAATCAACACAAACTGACCGTATTGTGTATTCAAATTGATATTACGGCTTTTGATAAAGATATCCAAAGGCTTTTTAAACTCAACCATAATACGCTCGTATATCTCTTTATAAAACTGTCTCGTAGAAATAAACCTGTTATCAGTATAAATATAATAATCGTATATATTGTGTTTATCAAACCAGGAATCAGTAGTCTCCTCTACAATTCGTCTGGCAGCACCAGCAGATCGCACCCGACGAATCAGCTTTAACTCTCCACTTATCACATTTTCAAAAAACATGCGGGATTTCCGAAATCGTGTAGTCTGCATCAGACTAACAAACTGCCGTTTGGAATTACTGTAGATATCAAAAAAAGCAAAAGAACTCACTTGTCTTGCAGAATATACCTTAATCGTTCCATTCTCTTTTACCTGTAGCAAGTCTGTATAAGCATCATATCGCAACTCTCTTTCGAGCACCTCATTATTTAACAAAGTTATTTCTCCTACATACCAGGTCTGCATAACTGGTCTTTTCGCTTGAGCAACAACAGCTATCAAAAGCGCAACAATCAAAAAATAGTTTTTCATTTCGTATTACATGATCATACTAAACCCAATAAAACTTTAAAGACATGTTGGTTTGCTTGTGAATCCGTAGTTATTCCGCGGACACCTAACTACTTCAGATTCTTCTAACAAAGATACTCCCAAGCTTCAGGATATATCGGTGATAATGAACCCTTTGATACAGGATGTATGATTTTGGATCATAGTGTACATTTGATCCTTAAACCACTTAATCTGTTGCCTTTAAGCAGAAAAAAAACAGTACTAACCCTTATTGCCTACAATTTTTCTGACAAAGAAGGAAACGAGAGGAAGAATTATTACATCGGTTCCTGTTTTTGAGGAATTACTTTCTCATGCCTAACAGTATGTCAGTCAACCCATTGTCTGATATCTTATTAAAAAAATCATATTCCGGAGTATAGTTACAGATAAGGGGCAGATATAGCATATGGAGAAACAGTAACTTACTTTCAGATTACTGAGTTAATACCTAGATTTAAGCTTCATCTTTACCATACATAACCACCTCTACTTCCTTTATGTACAAACTATTCCTTCTAAAACAAGCTATTGCTTTACTCTGTATTATGATTGTAACTGGCTTTGATAACCTCTTTGCACAGCCTCTTACTGAACTCTCACAGTTTGAGATTTATCTAAAGCCCAGGTATGATGCAAAAGGTATTGCAACAGGAATAGAAGTTTCCTACACGCTACCTTCAACATATACTCAATCCAAACCTAAGCTAGATCTTTTATACTATAAGATGGAGCCTTTTCTGCAACGTAGCACAGATCAAGTGACCAGCTTAAAAGTATACGATGCTCTTGGACAAATATCTTTTAATAAACCAACAGTAACCAAACATGATCTGGTAATGCAGCAATGGTCAGCATTCAGACAGGCTTCCGGAGCGGTTAAAGTTAGTTACTATGTACCTGTTGCAATCCCTTTTCCAGCCAAAAGAGGTCCTCATGTAGATTTACAAGCTGCTGGGGGAGGACTTTCAGGCACATTGGGTAGTTTCTTGTTATTACCCGATCCGGGAGATTCAGTACAAGTACAATTACATTGGCAACTACCCACAGGACATACGGCTATCAGTACAGCAGGTATGGGTAATTGTACCGTTAAAGACTCTTTTCAAACTGTTCTTTTCTGTCAGTTCCTGGCAGGCAAGAAGTCTGTATATCCAGCCAATACAGAAAATACAGATTTTAGCATGTATGCACTGGGGCGTACATCCAATGAGATTCAGGCCTTAGGCGACTGGTCACAAAAAACATACGAGCAGTTAAGGAAAAGATTAAATGGATCAGTTGACGAGCCCTTCCGTTTTCTGATACGAACCTATGAAGGCAGACCGTTACAAAGTGGAGTTGCCGCTCATGGCTCTTTCCTGATTTATCTCCCTCCTACTCAATCAATAACTGATCCGGAATTGCCTTCATTGGTTGCACATGAGATGGTGCATGCCTTTTTACTTGGTTTATCATCTCCAAAAAAAGGAATTGATGACTGGTACAATGAAGGAATTGCAGACTATCTGGCAATCAAGATTCCTTTTGAAGCCGGGTTGTATACTGCAAAACAATATCGTGAACTTGTCAATGAAGAATCTGCCTTGTATTATACGAATGCATACCACGAAATACCCGAGAAAGACATTCCTGCCATAAAATGGTCAGGCAGCAATGCCTGGAGCCTGGGCTATTCACGGGGTGCTCACTATTTTGCCAATCTTGATGCAAAGCTTCGCAAGCTTAAAGGGAAATTAGTGAAACTATAAAAGCCGGCCTATTTGATTTAGGATTTGAAAGTCCTAAAAATGTTCGGGCAGGTGAAAAGATCAAAGGATTGGTAAAAGGTTCGGCAGCAGAAAAAGCAGGTTTGCTGGAAGAAGACGAAATAGCAACTACTATCGCTATCAACCCAACGTATAGTAGTTATACACTGCCAGTTACAATAACAGTTCGTCGTGCCGGTCATGTGATTTCCATTACGTTTCAACCACGCCGAGGACAGGTAGATGCAATTGAGTGGAAACCCACCACTAAGTAAAGTCTATAGAATTTTGGATGGAGGATATTCCCCTATCTTTCAGCAATTGCAGGAATAGTAACCAGAGTTAGAAGTATGCTCCCTAGTGACTGGAACTTTGGTCAAAATTGTAATTGAAGACTATATCATCGGGCAACTATTCAGCGAGACAAGCGATCATATTTCGAATCAGTTTACAAAATGACTGGAACTATGTTCACTTTTAAGAATGACTGGAGTTCCGGTCACTTTTATTTTTGACTGGAATACTGGTTGTGTTTCAAGAATATTCGAACTCTGTTCATTTTTAACTTTGACTGGAAGTATGGTCACTTTCATCAATGACCATACTTCCAGTTACTTTCAATTGTGATTGGTATACCAGTTAAACTATCCGTCAATCCTAATTCGAATCAAATACTTGTATCACTAGACTTACTTCTGGCTCTGAAAGGATAGCTTTTGTAATCCTGCTTTTACTTCCGGGCAACTCATAAACAGATTCCACAACAATTGTGAACGATGGTTTTCTATCATTACAATAATAGGTCCCTGGTCTATGGCTAGAAAAGAATCTGCGTACCAGATATTGGACAAGTTAAAAGCATCCACAAAGCCATACTGTTTCCAGATCTTATCTCCTAGTTTATAATAGAAGAAATGCAGAGCCTTCATAGATTCCTCCGGAGTATAAGGCATAGAAGAAAGCGCTGCCGTTGGACTAATGATACCCAGGTCATTATTGGGTTCATGAGCAGCATATCCGGAAATATTATCATCGCTGGCGGTTAAGCCCCAGCAAGAATCGCTATACCCATTGTATTTTTTGGGATTTTCTTTGCAATAGTTATAATTGATAAGTGAATGGGCTACATTTTGTTCCCAGTAATTAGCGTATGTGTCACTCAATCCTCTGGGGTCTATCCCTAGAAATGAATAATGGGCAAAAAACAATGGTCCACCTCTATCAGGACCTAAAGGCAGCTTTATAGAATAAAACGTTTTGTTATTCACCATACTACCATTTCTGGCCCAGCCATTGGTATATGCTTCTTTAGGAATCGAATAGGTAGGTGATGATGCAGCCAGTACATAGGTAATCAAGGCTTCATTCCACCCACTGATCTGCATATTCATATCCCAGGTATAGTTAGGCGACCAATGCCAGTACAAAACATTTTCATTGTTCTTCCGAAACCAGCTCCACTCCACATTCTGCCAAAGTTCATTGATAGTGCTTCTAAGTTCAGCTTCATTTGCATTGCTAAAATACTGGCGGGCAGTTAGTAGTCCTTGCATTAGATAGGAAGTCTCTACCAGATCAGCGCCATTGTCTTTTGTACTAAAAGCTACCGTCGCACCTGTTGCGCCATTGATCCAGTGTGCAAAAGCACCATGATATGGAGTTGCCTTCGTTTTCAGAAAGTTGGCTATAAGTTTGATTCTGTCATATCCCTCCTGACGTGTTATAAAGTTTCGTTCGACGGCTACCAGAACAGCCATTATCCCAAAACCAGTACCTCCCGTTGTTACTATGTCGCCGGAAGTATTCCGTTCTCTGGCCATACCAGAAGTAGGATGTCCAAAATTCCAGAAATAGGCAAAAGTTTGCTTTTGAACCAAATCCAGCAAAGCTTCATCTGAGATACGCGGGAACTTATCTGTAGTATCCATCACTGTGATGAACTCAGTGGTAACAGTAGCATTGAAAGCCGTATTCTTTTGAGATTGCAGTTGTGGCAATATCTGAACAGTATACTTTGTCAGGTTTTCAAGAGGATTTTTAGGACTAATACGAATGGTGCTATCGCTATTTTCCAGTATAAAATCAAAAGGCACATTGGCAGAGGTAGACGTCTGCTTAAACACCACATTTGCACTCACTGTAGTACTGTTCACTTTCCCTGAGAATGAAACTTTTACTACAGGAGAGGCAGGAACGTTATAATAACTGGCAGAAACCGGCTTGCCATCTATACTAACATCTGTATAATAGAAAGACTCTGGTTGTCCAGGATTGTCATCCTTTTTACAGGCAACAACCAACAGAACAAGAATGAATAAAAATGCATAGTATTTCATAAGATCTTAATTGATCAAATCCTATTCGTTAGTAGGATCTGTTTTAACTCATAAAGAATATGTTGGAAACAAAACTTCCGGAGATAACATATCCCCGGAAGTTATCATTTTCATCAAAGCAAGCATGAAATATTATCTTCCAGCAAGTTCCAGTTGGTATAAAGAACCGATGTCAGTCGCTGATAAGGCTTTACTATATACTCTCACCTCATCTATTTGACCCGTATACAACCCTTGCCAGCTTTGAGCACTTGAGTTTGTATATCCGGTAACAGTATTAGGCCATCCACCAATCAATACCTGTGTAGGTGTAGACAAGGTAAGATTTCCAATCGGTGCACCGCCATTGTCTCTTACTCTAAAGTTCTTATTTGATACCACTACCCCATTAGCATACAAATCAATAGTAGAGGCTGCACCATCATATACCATCACATAGTGTACCCATTTGTTAGCGCCAATTACTGTCTGAAAATCAGTTCCACGTGTACCATAGTCATTTATATTATCTCCTCCTACATTGTAATTTCCTCCTGAATATGTATGAAAAGCACTATGTAAAGCCAAAGTATCTTTTGTGGAGGTAGGTCTGCCTGTCTCCAAATACATATTAATAGGCCCTTGGTTCCAGTCGGTCTGAGCGGATGTTGCCTGAGTTAATGCAAAAACAGAGCTAGCAGTTGAACCATTGACATCTGTATTTATCCATGCACTGACTGTTACACTTGGAATGGCATTTGCACTACTCAATGCAGTAAGTGTAGGATATAGTAAATAACCATTTGCTAAGCTCACTGCCTGTCCCTTTACTCCTGTAGAGAAGGTTGCATTCTCTGTCTTGGCTGGAGCAGTACCAGACTTTTGTTCCGTGCTATTGCCATCAAAGCTCCAATGTGCAAGTAGGTTACTGGCACCTACTTCATCAGCACTACCATATCCACCAATATCAGGTAACTTCTTCTCATCATCCTTACAGGAGGTAACTAAGAGGGCAGAAGCCAATGCAAATGCAGCTATTGCGTATGTGATTCGTTGTTTTTTCATACTCGTTAAGATGTTAAAAGTGATTAAAGGATTGAAAAATAATTTCATAATAGAAAATACTAGTACCCATTGTTTTGATCGAGTTGACCTCCACTAAGGGCAATCTGCAGACTTGGCACGGGCAAGAGTTCATTCTTGCCTGCTACAAAGTTTTTACCAGCAGCTTGCATCACCTGTGCCGCTCTTCCCTGGCGCACCAGATCGAAAAAGCGATCGTGCTCCATTGCCAGCTCAAGCCGACGCTCTTTCCAGATAGCCTCCCGAACATCTGTCTGTGAAGAGGCATTTGTAACCTGAAGCCCGGCTCTTTTTCGTATGCGGTTCAGCAGAGTAGTTGCTGTATTGGATTGTCCTAATTCATTAGCAGCTTCAGCGTTCATTAATAGTACCTCAGCATAACGTAATAAATGCACGTTTTTCTGCTTTCTGTCACGATTACCATTAAAGGTTTCTACAGAGCTATTCTCACTATGGTAAGCTTTATAGTTATAGTAAAGATTCTGTACAGAGTCTGCACTTGGAATCCGGAAGCCATCAAACAATACAGTTCCTTTATGCTGTCCGCTATTATCAATGAAGATAATTGTAGAAGCCTTCCGTACATCATTCGGTTCATAGGCATTTACCAGATTTACAGAAGGTGTACCGAATCCAAAACCTAAATCCGTCCATCCACCTTTGCCTCCTACCCTGGGGCCCTGCCATACGGAATATCCCTGTATGCCATAATCTGAATTATTAAACTGGCCAGTCTGAATCTCAAAAACAGACTCGATATTATTATCACCTATCTGGCGCCAGATAGTAGAATAGTCAGCAACCAGATCATATTGTCCTGAACTGATAACTTCCTGAGTCAGGTCAAAAACTTTCTGCCATTCTTTGCGGTACATATACACCTTTGCCAGCAAAGTTTGAGCAGCACCTTTGTCAGCATGACCTACACTGGCATTGCTTCGGAGTGGAAGGTTGTTAGCCGCAAACTGAAGATCCTGAATGATCACATTATAAATAGTGTCTACAGAGGCTCTGGTTTGAAATTCAGGATCAGTATTTGCATCCTGAGCATCTTTGGGAACACGAAGCACTTTAGGCACTTTACCAAATAAACGAACCAGGTTAAAGTAATAGTATCCCCGGATAAATCTTACTTCACCCATCAACTGATTTCTTGTAGCATCTGTCAGTGAGGCAGTTGACAAAGCAACCAATGCTTGATTCGCTTTGGAGATACCGGTATAGTAGCCATTCCAGAGAGCTGCAACAAAGGTATTGGTTGGTGAAATTGTAAAGTTATCGATGTCATTAAGCGCAGATTGATCTGAAGGTGTACTCCCTTTGTCGGCATCATCAGACATAATATTGGTTGCAGCAATGAAACTGATACCATGTGTATCTCCACCATCCCCACCAAATGCTTCTCCAGCTAGTAAACTATTGTATACTCCCGTAACCAGATTCTGAGCTAAAGCAGGATCTGTTTTTGTAGTACCTTGCCCCTGAACGGGAACATCCAGAAATTCTTTGGAACAGGATGTAATCATTCCAAAAAGAATGAGACTTATGCCTATTACTATTAATATATGTTTCATATAATAAAGACTAAGGGAATTGTAATCAATAAAATCACATCAGAAGTTTACACTCAAACCACCAGCAATTGTTCTTGTGGTAGGATATGCATTTAACTCAATACCTGCTTTTGTTGGATCACCAGGCAATTCAGGTGTAAATCCGCTAAACTTCTTGTATGTGTATAAGTTTTGAGCAGTGATAAAAACTCTCACACTTGCTACTTTCACCTTTTGTATCAAAGCTGTAGGTAAGGTATAACCAAGAGTCACATTGTTCAGACGAACGAAAGAGCCTGATTCCAGGAAATAAGTAGAAGCTGGTAGATTACCTCCATTCGCAGCAGGTTCAGTTTGGGAGCCATTGGCAGGAGTCCATCTGGAGTAGGCCATGTCAGCTTCTACATTATCAAATACACCCAGACGAAACGCTTTCTTTCCATTGTATACCTTATTCCCTACATTTCCATAGATATCCGCACTCAAATCAAAGCCTTTATAAGAGAGACTTCCATTAATCCCAAAATATGCTTTAGGCTGATACGAACCGGCAAACACTCTGTCATTGTCATCTATCTTACCATCATCATTAGTATCCTGATATTTAAAGTCTCCAGGTGATGCACTTGGCTGAATAACAGTACCTTTACTATTTTTATAATTATCAATCTCACCCTGATTCTGAAAAACCCCTGTTACGTTCAGTAGATAGAAACTTCCGACCGGTTGTCCATTGTCCGTTCTGGTCGTATAAATCTGGTTTCCACCAATGCCCCCATCCAGAATTGGCTGTCCACCATTTAATCCAATAACCTTATTATTGTTCAGTGTCAAATTTCCACCAACACGATAAGTAATTTCCTCAGTTATGTTTCCACGCCAGTTTAGAGCCACTTCCAAACCAACATTTTGAATAGATGCAGCATTTGTGAGTACCATTCCATCTGCATCACCTGTTACAGAAGGTACTTTCACATTGATCAGTAAGTCTTTGGATCTTTTATTGTAGTAACCAATTTCACCTGTTAACCGACCTTTCAGCAAGGCAAAATCTAAACCTAAATCAAACTCTTCTGTTACTTCCCACTTTAGATTAGGATCTTTAATTTGTGTGATGGCACTACCAGGTGTAGCTATTCCACCACCATAGGGATAAGCCAGGTTTGGAGTCACTGTAACAGTGAATGCGTCAGACGGAATCCGGTCATTGCCCACACGTCCCCAGCTAGCTCGTAGTTTCAAGGTCTCAAATATCTGTTGCGTTTGCATGAAATTTTCACCGCTGATAACCCAACCGGCACCTACAGAAGGAAATAAGGCCCAACGATTACTGGAAGGAAAACGAGAACTTCCGTCAGCACGTACTGTGGCAGTCAACAGATAGCGATCATTGTAGTTATAATTCACTCTACCCAAATAAGAGTTTCTAGCCCATTTATCTCCGCCTCCATCATTGGTTGAGGTATTAGCATTCCCCGTATTGATATACCATAAACTTGGATCAGCAGGCACATCTTTCCGGAAAGCAGACAACCAATCCATAGTATACTGCTCAGCAGTAGTACCTACTAATACAGTTAGATTATGTTTATCAAAACTTTGAGCAAAAGTCAGTGTATTATCCCATACCCAACGGAAACTCCTGGTCGAAATAATATTTAGATTACTATTAGGATTACGCTGATTCCCCCCTGGATTAATAAACGTACTGGTATCATTGTTAAATTGATAATTATATACTCTCTCATTTTTGGAAAGCAAGTCCCCACCAATACTACTTCTGAAAGTCAAAGATCTGACAGGTTTAAACTCCAGATAGGCAGATCCCTGTAACCGATTATCAATATCTCGTTGATTATTATTTTTGATATCCAGAATGGGATTACCTACGTTCTGGTATACAGATGTATTGCCATACTTACCATTTTCCATAGCCGCAATAGTAGGTGCAGCCCGATAAGCGTTATTGTATGCTGATCCCAGATTTACATCCCGAGTATTCGCATTAGTATAGGAAGAAACAACCCCTACTTTTACTTTATCTGAAAGTGTAAAGTCTGTATTAGACCGAATGTTAAACCGTTTGTATTTATTATCAATGACAATGCCTTCATCTGTAAAATACCCCATACTTAGAAAGTAAGTTGACTTGTCAGATCCGCCTGACAAAGACAAATTATGATTCTGGTACCAGCCATTTCGTAGTATCTGATCATACCAATCTGTGGAGACAGAACCTGCCACTACACTAGTTCCACTGGCAGCACTTACATAGTTGGCATATTCCTGGGCATTTGCCATCTGCACCAGATTGGTGGCACTACGCATACCTATATTGGTAGTGTAGTTTACTTTTATTCCTCCTGCACTTCCTTTCTTGGTTGTGATAATCACAACGCCATTGGCACCTCTTGAACCATAGATTGCAGTAGCAGAAGCATCTTTCAGTACATCCATTGATACAATGTCAGCCGTGTTGATATTGCTGATATCATCTGTCAATACCCCATCAACTACAAATAAAGCCGCAGTCCCAGCCAAGGCTGTTCCTGTACCTCTTACTCGTATAACAGGTGATGAACCTGGTTGGCCGCTACTGATAATTTGTACCCCAGCTGCCTTACCCTGAATTGCCTGTGTTGCAGTTAAAACAGGTTGTTTGGCCAACTCCTCTCCTTTCACACTTGCTGTAGCCCCTGTTACATCTACTTTGCGCTGAGTTCCATAGCCAACTACAACCACCTGCGCCAGCTCTGTAGTTGAACTTTGTAAGGTTACATTGATCTCAGACTGATTGTTTACAGGTACTTCTACCTTTTCATAGCCAACAAAAGCAACAACCAGTACAGCATTATCAGGAGCTGACAAGGTAAACTTTCCATTCGAATCTGTTGTAGTTCCAGTTGTGGTTCCTTTTATCAGGACAGAGGCACCTGGAATTCCTTCACCACCTGAATCTTTTACAGTACCAGATACAGCACGATTCTGAGACATAGCTTGTATAGCTGTTATCAGAAAAAGAGCAACTCCAAACACATATATACGCACTGCTGATAAAAATACGTATCGACACCTGGTATAAAATAATAGTAGTTCGTTCATATAACTTGGAAAAAAGTAATTAGTATAAAAGTCTGATTACTAGTCAGATAAACAGTTTACTCAATCACACTATCTCAAATTAAGAAGCACCTTCTCCTGTTTTGTCCCCTGAGATAATATAGCTTGATATTTTCCTCCCTTTGCTACAAACGGAATTTCATGTATCCCTTCAGTCAAGGCTTTGTTTAGCAATACCGTCTCTACTTTGCCATTTCGGTCAGTTAGTTCCAACTTTACAGATTCCTTACCTTTCACGGCAATATCCAGTATGTATGTAGCCCGGTCAGTATGTCTCATTAGATCTACTTCATTTGTTTTAGGATCTGGCAGATACATATAAAATCCTGTTGGGTAAGAAGGAGTGGTAATTCCCATCTTTTTCAGGCCAGTAGTAAGTTCTGCAATCCCAGCTCCAAGCTTCCAGATTAATCCGGAGCGATAATTTTCCATCATAACCACGATAGGCCCCTGATCTATAGCCAGGTACTGATTAGAGTACCAGTTTTTTACCTGGCTGAATGCATCATAGAATCCATACGGTCCAAAAAGTGGATTGCCTTTCTTCAGATAGAAATATCGCATAGCCTGGTAAGAAGCATATGGAGTATAGGGAAATGAGGAAAGGGCTGCAGTAGGACTTATTGTTCCATTGTCATTGGTAGGAGAATGAGCATCATAGAAGTTATAATCGTCACTGGCAGTAAGGCCCCAATTATCTGTTGAGTAACCAAATTTCTCGCCCTGACTCACACAATGCGTATAATTAATGAGTGTCTGTGCCAGATTTAGTTTCCAGTAATTGGTCTTTCCATCATCCATTTTTCGTGGATCAAGACTCAGATAGGAATAATGAGCAAAGAAAAGAGGCCCTCCATATGGAAATCCCAACGGTAATGTATAGCCCAGATATTGATTTCCATTTGTATAAAAATCACTTTTCTTCCATGTATTTTGATATACTTCTGGTTTAATGGCATGTGTAGGAGAACCCAATGCCAGAACATAGGTAATCAAACATTCATTGTACCCTCGAATAGGCATATTCATAGCCCATTCATAATTAGGCGACCAGTGCCAATATAAATGTCCATCTCCATGGGAAGCGTACCAATCCCACTCTACTGTTTCCCAAAGTTTAGTGATCTGATCCCGTAATTGTGTTTCCTGGGGGTTTTGCTGATCAAAATACGCTCGTGCCACCAGCAAACCATTCACCAGATAAGCAGTTTCTACCAAATCACCGCCATTATCCTTTTCCCCAAAAGGTACTACCTTCCCTGTACGTCCATCTAACCAATGCGACCATGCTCCATGAAACCGATCAGCAGCAGACAGAAACTTTGTCATCTTTGTTAAATGTGACACTGCTTGTTCACGAGTAATCCAACCACGTTGCACACCAACCACCAGACACATTACACCAAATCCCGTCCCTCCGGAAGTTACGATAGTAGGAGTTGCAGTCCGCTCAGGTGTCATACCAGACACAGGATGAGCAAAGTCCCAGAAATACTTGAACGTTGCCTTTTGTACAGTTTCCATATACTCACTTTGTTCTGTAGCCGGAGTTAGTGAAGTCTGGCCCTGTATAGTAAAAACAAAGAGCAAAGTGCAGACAAAAAGGAATCCTATCTTATAACTATACCAACTCATTTTGCACACTATATTATAACTTTTTTTATGAAAAATAGTAAGTTTATGCGACAAATGTACGGCAATCAAAGTGCTAATAACAAATAAAGGGGTACATCATTACCACATCAAAACCCAATTATTTCTTAGATTTTACGTATTTTGCCTACGTCATTACAAAAAATTACAGCAACCACTTGAGAAATCTATTTTTATTTAAAACTTTATTGTCCCACATACCTTTTTTAGTGAGGAGAAAACTTTGGCTACTCTTTATCATTATACCAAGTGTATCCTATGGACAAAAGATTGAAACTATTTGTAAACCTGAGATACTCAACTTTACCAAACAAACTTATAATGCCTATCATCAGAATTGGGGAATTACACAAGAGTCACAGACTCGATTTATGTACTTTGCTAATTCAAAAGGCTTAATCGAATATGATGGTAATCATTGGGAAGTATATGAACTGCCGAATAAACAAAAAGTCAGATCGGCCGTTGCAGGTATAGATGGCCGAATTTATACCGGGGGCTTAGGAGAGTTTGGTTATTGGCAATCTGACAAAACGGGTAAACTGACTTACCATTCCCTCAAAGCTCTGATTAATGATCCTTCTTTTGCAGGAGAAGAGATATGGAATATTCTACCTACATCTGAAGGTATTTTATTTCAATCTTTCGCCTTTATTTATCTTTATCAGAATAATAAGATCACCAATTTATCACCTCCGGGCAATATCATGTTTGCCTATCAGGTAAATGGCAGGGTCTTACTAGGTGTAATCGATAAGGGTCTGTATGAATTCAAACACAAATCATTCTCTTTCATTGACAATAGTTCTTTTTTAGGCAAAGAATCTGTCAACACCATTCTACCAGGGCGTGATCAAACTATCGTAATCGGCACGAATCGGGGAATATATCTTTATGATGGTAACGATTTTCAACCATTTAATACAACTACCAATGCCTTTTTACTACAGAATCAGTTAAATCGGGGAGTGATGTTAAATGATACTACCTATGCATTTGGAACTATTCTCAATGGTATTGTTATCACAAATACACAAGGCGAAATCATTCAGCATCTGAATCAGAAAAATGGATTACAAAACAATACAATACTGTCTCTATATAAGGATGCAGATGGTAATCTCTGGACTGGAATGGACAAAGGCATTAGTCTTATTCTGATTAATTCTCCATTGCGTTATTATCAGGATTATGATGGCCATTTAGGTACAGTCTATGATATTGCTTTATTTGAAAAGAAGCTTTATCTGGGTACTAACCATGGCCTTTTTGTTTCATATCTACAATCAAGAGAAGCAGATTTTCAACTTGTTCCCAAAACTCAGGGACAGGTATGGGATCTGGAAGTCATAGATAATCAACTCCTCTGCGGACATAACAATGGCACTTTTCTGATTGAAGGCACCCAGGCAAAACAAATTTCCTCAGTAACGGGCGGGTGGATAATACGAAAGCTCAAAAAACATCCTGATCTATTACTTCAGGGAACATATACACAACTGTGTATTTACAAAAAGAATGCGTCCTTTCAATGGGAACTAGCTCATACAGTTTCTGGATTTTCAGCCCCTGTAAATCAACTGGAAGAAGATGATTTCGGTTATATCTGGGTAAACAAAGTCTCTAAAGGCCTGAACAGGATAAAACTATCAGCAGATACGCAAAAAATGGATTCCATCTGGAGCTATGAAACTCCAGAACTTAAAAGTGCGGCAGTCAATCTATGCCAGATAAATAAAAGAGTTATAGTGACTACCAATCAGCAGGTCCTCCAATTTGACCCAGACCATAATGTATTTGAACCTGCAACCAACCTCCAGAAACAACTTGGGCCAGATAAAGCCCGTAAGTTTTTTCCAATAAACCCATCTGCGTCATTTGTGTTGAAAACAGATGGGACATTAGGCTTCATAGAAAAAGACAACTCTATAAAAGAGATACCTATGAAGAAATTTCAATGGTTTGATGATTACGAAAATCTGGTATCTATTGATAATCGTACTCATTTGATTTGTCTGGAGAATGGCTTTGGTGTACTACCGGAAAACCTTATTACATCATTACTTTCGTCAACCATACAACCACCTGTTATTCGCAGTATTGTCCCTCTGGACTTTCCTACATTAGGCCAGACATTCCGTACTGATGACAACTATCCTGCGTTTGCATTCAACTACAATCAGAATAGTCTTATCATTAGCTTCTCTACACCTCATTATGGCAATGAAGCCAAGTATAGCTTCTGGCTAGAGAACTCGTCCAAAGGATGGTCAAATTTCCAGACTATGGATCAGAAAGAATTTAATAACCTGGCACCAGGAAAATATATATTTCATCTACGATCCAACTTAAGTAAAAAAGAGACACAACTGGAGTTTGAAATTCTCTCTCCCTGGTACTGGAATCAATGGAGCATCAGTATTTATGTACTAATGCTGATAGGTGCCTGTATTTTTTCATATTGGTTACATTTACAAAGAGTAAAAGCACATCAGGAACGTGTCAGACGGAAACTGGAGAAGAAGCTACGTAAACAGGAAGAGGAAAGTCAAAAGGAGATTATACAATTACGCAATCAGCAGCTCGAACAGGATGTTATCCGTAAGTCAGAAGAATTGGCTAACTCAACAATGACGTTGATTAAAAAGAACGAATTGCTACTACAAATCAAACAGGAAGTACTGGATATAAAAACAGAACTGGGATCAAAATCTAATTCATCTTCCTTCAAAGAAATTATACATTTATTGGAAAGTAATATCTCCACAGATCACGACTGGCAGATATTTGAATCCAATTTTAATCGGGTTCATGAAGAATTCCTCCAAAAACTTATTCATGAATATCCCACCCTTACTCCCAGTGACCTACGACTGGCAGCTTATCTTAGAATGAACCTGTCAACAAAAGAGATAGCACAGCTATTTAACATCACCTATCGTAGCGTTGAATTGAAAAGATATCGTCTACGTAAAAAGATGAATCTGGATACGGATGTTAACTTGGGCGAGTTTATGATGAAGTATACCAATGGAAACTAAAAGAGAGAATCTTTCAATTCCCTCTTTTAGGCATATACTTTAGAACAAAGAAATCTTATCAGGGCTCTTCAATACGTTATATTGATTGATCAGCATAAACTTTCCCCGTTGCGTATAGATATTCAATTTCTTGTCTTTAATAAAAACTTCAAGCTGTTCTTTATATTCTTTCATCAGGATAGGATAGATACGTCTGCGAAACTGACTAATCGGAATAAAATGATCGTTTGCATAGACAAAATATTCATAGGCATTTTTCTTATCATACCATGGCGAATCTGATTCCATTGCATTTAATTGAGTGGGATTAGAACTGCGCATGTTATGCAATCGACGTAACAGATACATTTCACCTGTAAGCACTATCTCAAAAAAAGCCTTTTGATTTCTATTTCTTCGTACTGGATATGACAAACTGAGGAAACGGCGCATTTGATTACTCTTCTCATCAAAATAACCGAAAGCACGAACCTGTCTCGCAGAATATACTTTTACTACTCTTTCATCTTTTACCTGGATAAGATCTGTAAAAGCGTCATAGCTAAATTCTCCGTTAACTGTCTGTTCATTAAGTAGAACTAACTCACCTTGGTGCCAATTTTGAGAACTGGGATTACCTGCAACTACACTGAAAGTCACTAAAAGTCCGCATACTAAACCAAATATTTTCATGGCAAAAACCTGCTGGCATAAAAGATAATTTTAAGAAATCGATAAAATTTAAATAGGATGTATGGCAAAAATGGAGAAAAACAAAATTCTACTAAAAATATATTACAATAATTTATCAAAAAAGTACCACAAATTTACAGATAGAAGTATATCTGCAAAGGTTTTTCTACATTTTTTATCACAGATGTATGATTTTCTGTGAGTAATATCACTTTACAAGTAAGTGCAGGAAATACTTACAAAAGAACGTGGCTCTTTGTAATGAAGGGAGGAAGAGTAAAAGTTAAAAGAAGAATATCGCAAGAACTACTTTGATAAAAGATCTATTGCTCTTGAGAAGGCTCTGATGCTGCAGAACGAAACCACCCGAAAAAACCTCGTTTAACATTTCGGGTTGCTTTTCCAGCTAGCTCCATTCCTGAACGAACAGTATTTGAGCCTGCATTCCGAGCTGTTTTCAAAATAGCATTAACTACCTGCCCGGATACCTGTAGTACCAAAACCTTTAGCATGACAGAAGCTTCTGCAATAGCAGCTTTTCGGGCCTTTTTGGGATTAAAAGGTTCTAAAGTACCACAATATCGCTTAGTAATAACACCAACACGCAATGTTAGAAAGGCATTAACAGAACCTTCCAGTAAAGAATCCATAATCACACTACTCAATGGCCCTATAAAAGGTATAGACCTTACAGCAGAACCTTGCAAAACTGTTCCTAAAACAGGTTCTAACTGCTCCGAAATATCCAGATCTTCTATTTGCGTTGCCAATAAAGTAGTGGTGCCAACATTCGAATACAGTGAAATCATATCTTTCAGAGTGGGTCTCTGGTAATAAATATGCGCAATATCCCAAATCATTTTGGTATGGGTAGAAAAGACCATTAAGGCATCTAATTTCCCATTCTGAGAGATAGAGGTAGATAAAAATACATTTCTTGCTGTTTTTTGAATAATTTCATTTGCTTGAGTATCCAGTACATACAAAGCTCTTTGCAACTCTTCCTTTTGCGACCAGTCAAACGTATGTCCTAACAGCATCTTGTTCTTTGCCAATCGTGCTGATAATTGAGGAATATAGGCAGGCATATCATCTTCAGAGTCCGGAGCCAGCAAAGGTTTAGGCAATCGAAAAAATAATGCGACCGGAACAACCAAAAGAACAACAAAGACAGTTGTCAATACAGTTAGCACAACAATTCCTAATGTATGATTCACAGTAGAAGCATACAGGTATACCTGCATCAACTGGTTAAAAATGATAATAATAAACAATACCAGAAATAATATTCCGATTGCAGTTGCCAAGCGTTTTATTTGTGTCATCATCTTGAAAAAATTAATGCATTCTCAGTATATTACTCCCTAAATCTTTATACCAGAGCTGAAATATTACATAGACAGTAACCCTTTCATCACCAATAAAATAACTACCCATCTAACTATAACTAACTGATAACCAAAGATACGACTCTTTTGTATGGTATACTTACCTTTTTCTTTAAAGTAGTATAGAGCAATTTTATTTTTACTAAAAAAATCCATACTGAAACTACTACTTTTGCTATTTGATTCAGTCATGACTAGATATGTTACAGGCATCCTATCAGAAACACACCTTACAATTTACATTTGAAGCAGGAACATCCCGTGGTATTCTTACTGAACGAGATACCTATTACATTAAGCTTTGGGATTCAAGCAATCCGTCTGTTTTTGGGTTGGGAGAATGTGCCCCTCTCCGAGGTCTTAGCATAGATGATGTTCCCGATTATGAATTACAGATAAAAAAGATCTGTAACATCATCAATAAAAAGCTTTTGTCAATAGATAGTACCAACACACTACCACAGCTTGTTGATGAAAGCTATCCTTCCATTGTATTCGGAGTCGAAACAGCATGTCTGGATCTAATCAACAATGGCAAGCGATTTTTATTTGATACTCCTTTTAGTCGTGGAGAAGCCGGTATTGAAATCAATGGACTTATCTGGATGGGAAAGGAAGAGTTTATGAGGGAGCAGATTGAGACAAAACTCAGAGCAGGATATCACTGTATTAAAATGAAGATTGGAGCTATTAACTTTGAGAAGGAATGTGCGTTATTGGAGTCCATCCGCAAATACTATACACCCGAACAAATCATATTACGGGTAGATGCGAATGGAGCCTTCACACCTAAAGAAGCCCTTAAAAAATTAACAATCCTCTCTCAGTATGACTTACATTCTATTGAGCAGCCTATTAAGCAAAGACAAACAGACATACTAGCTCAACTTTGCGCAACGACTCCCCTACCGATTGCATTGGATGAAGAACTGATTGGCATTACTACCTATCAGGAGAAAGAAAGATTGCTTCAGAAGATTAAGCCTCAATACATTATTTTGAAACCTTCGTTACTGGGAGGATTTCGGCATTGTCAGGAATGGATTGAACTGGCAGAACAGCAACATATAGGCTGGTGGATTACATCCGCACTGGAATCTAATATTGGTCTTAATGCCATTGCGCAGTTTACGGCCTATTTAAACAATCTTATTCCACAAGGGCTGGGAACAGGTCAGTTATATCATAATAATATTAGCTCTCCATTGGAAATACGAAACGGATTTCTTTATTATAATAACCAGCAAAGCTGGCATATTGAAGATATTTTATCATTTGGGGATCTATGAATGATCTCAAGTCTTAGGAAGAGAAGGTGAATCCAGGGAGGATTTCTGATTTGCGCATAGTTCACGGCAAACTATTTTTTAGCAAGGACAAGACGTCCTACTTATCGGCTGATAAATTGCGTTTTATTCATGGCAGTTTTGCTTTTGAACATAACTCACGGCAGATTTTATTTTGACTGGAACTCCAATCACTTTTTCGTTTGTGTATAGTTCACCGCAAGTAGTTGCCTGCCGTGAATAAACCGCAACGAAACTTTTATTGCGAACTTAATGTATGGGTTTCTTTGTCATGAATCCAGTAGATGTCGCTCAGCAAGCGAGTCGCTAGCTATCATTCGGGATAACTCATATTGCGGTCTCAGGAATCATTGAACTCTGAGACCGCAAAGCCTTATTTTAAAGGTTGAGCAGCAACACCTTCATTCGTGATCTTGACTGGTTTTATATGTCCATTTTCATCAAATTCAAGCATATCAATGCAAGTAACCCGGTGGTTACCATCTGTCTCTCCTAATGGACGACGATGATATACAATATACCACTTGTCTTTCTTGTCCACATGAATTACTGAATGATGCCCAGCACCTGTTGCAACCTGAGCGTCCTGTTGTAAAATTTTTCCAATCCGCTGGAATGGCCCCATAGGAGAATCCGCAATGGCATAGGCAACAGAATAATTAGGTCCTGTCCAACCACCTTCAGACCACATGAAGTAATATTTACCATTCCGTATAAACATAAAAGGTCCTTCTACATACCCTTTAGGTGTAATTTCTTTAAAAGTAGTTCCATCTTCAAATGGCACAAATCCTTTAAAATCTTTGCTCAGCTTGGCAATATTACAATGTGACCATCCACCATAAATCATATAATATTGTCCATCCTTATCTTTAAAAACAAACTGATCAATAGGTTGAGCCCCATTATGAAACTTATCGATCAATGGCTTACCCAGATGATCCTTAAACGGTCCTTCCGGCTTATCTGCTACAGCTACTCCTATTCCACCATATTCCTGATCGTTTTGAATATCATTTGCACCAAAGAATAAATAGTACTTTCCTTCTTTTTCAACAATAGCAGGTGCCCATATAGCTCTTTTGGCCCACTTTACCTGCGTTGTATCCAGTATACGTTCGTGTTTAGTCCAGATCACCAGATCAGGAGAAGAAAAGGCGTCAAAAAACACCTGTTGATTGTAAGGTGCTGAATAGGTAGGGTAAATCCAGTATTTCCCTTTAAATAAAACACCCTCCGGATCTGCATACCATCCTGGAAAAACAGGATTCCCACTAGTCTTTGTAGCAGACTTTTTTGAATCTTTTGGCATTTTTTGGGATGCTTTCTGCGAAAAAACAGGGAAACAAAGAGCAATTAAAATACTGGCTAAAAAGAGTTTTTTCATTTGCAAGTAGTAAAGATGATCAGAAAATTGCGACATGGCGAAACTACACACAAACGATAAGAAAGCAAACAAGGCTACTTCCGAATTTTAACTTTTCTGAAATAGAAATGACTCAATAGAGCATGTGCTTTTGAAACAACATAGGCTCTATTTTATTTTTTATTGATTTTGACTCTGTTGCTTGAGATCTTCCTTTCTATTCTCAGATTACTTTGCATTTTTCTACTTACAGACAAAAAGACACTTTAGAATCTTCTACCCACTTGACCAAAGACCTAATCTACAGGAAAAAGCCTTACATACCTACACTACCTACCACGCTTAATGAGAGCAAAGCTATCTTTGTTCTTTGGTTCTATTTCTACAGCCCCGCTGGCTTTATTTATAGAAATTCGAGATAATTTAAGCACTGTTTATCTGATGCTAATTTAGTTTATGAAAAACCTTTGGGTCTTGTGATAAAGTATATCCTGTGATGCGATTACGTCTATCCCTTATGAAGGTGATAGTTTCTTTTCCATTTGCATCTGTAAACGTATTTTCTTTTGTGAAAAACAGAGGATAATTACGATCCCGCACAATAGCATAAAGCCCTTTCTCTCTTTCACTCACCTTTATCTGAATCTTCGAACCATTATTAAATTCATAGGTACCTGTATACAATTTCAAATTATCTACATTCGCCAAAGCTTTGTATGGATTATATTCGGCAAGAATCAATCCTTCACCAGGCGTCCATTTGTCGTATTCCATATAGTAAGCTGTTTTTCGGGCAGCATCAAATCCGTTTAGTTTGGCTACCAGATGCAGTGCCCCGTCTATACCTGCAGAAATACCAGCTGTTGTAATCAAATTGCCATTATCAACAAACCGCACATTTTTCAATACTTTTGTTTCCGGATAGCTCTTCTCCAGATTATCCAGCGAACTATGAAATGTAGTGGCTGTTTTTCCTTTCAATAATCCCGCTTCACCCAAGACAAAAGCACCCGTGCAAACAGAGAAATAATGTTCTATGTTTTGTTGTGACTGCACCCATTTGATTACATCAGGATCAGAAGCAGGCGCATTTGATGACCCACCAAAAAAAGCAAGTATATCAGCTTTAGGAGCATCTTGTATACTATAATCCGGAGTCACCGTCAGCAATCCCTGAGCCTTTATAGGAGCCTTTGTTTTAGAGACGGTAAATACATCGAAGCCAGCATAGGTAAAGACTTCCAGTGGACCTGCAAAATCCAATATCTCAATTCCATCCTGAAGATAAAATGCAATCTTTTTTCGTGTAGGAGACAGCTTGTCTTTGCTTTCATTTTTTAAGACCAATGGCATTCCACAATGGGTGCAAACGCCCGGTTTATCAAAAGATAATGTATCACATTGGTTATTACAGGGAGGACACACATATGCAACAAGCATTTGTGAAAAGGATTGAAAAGATATGGACATCAACAACAGTCCCATAAACAGAGTGAGTAGTTTGTTCATAGTGTATTACTTTTATGATGGCCAAAGCTACAGACACTACTTTCCTCTGCAAAGGACAACATAACGCAGTATCAGGACATTTCCAATGAAGCAACATCTCCCGGCAATACTCCCCGATGCTTTTTAAGCAATGCTCTGAGCTGGTTAGGGCTTAAGCCACACTCCTTACTTACTACTTCTACTTTATTACCAGTCGATAAGAGCTGCACGGCTCGTTCAACCCTGAGTTTCTCAAGATAATCTCCGATTGTGATTCCCGTTGTTTTCTTAAAACACCGGGTCAGGTTACGGATACTCATGTTAACGTGCTCAGCTACAGACTCCAAAGAAGAGGTCCCAGATAAATGACTTATCAGATAATTTTGCGCCTCATGAATCTGACTGTCCATATGATTTCTGTATTGCAGAAAAATGCTTAGTTGTGGATCCCCTTCACTTCGCCGAAAATAGACTACAACTTCTTTGGCTACTTCGATGGCCCATTTTGTTCCAAACTCTTTCTCAATAATATACAAAGCCAAATCAATACCTGATGCAACTCCTGCACTGGTATATAACTTCCCATCTACCACAAACAATCTGTCTTTTCTGAGGTAAACCGCAGGGTATTTTTGCGAGAATCTGGATAAATACTTCCAGTGCGTTGTACAACTTTTTCCACTGAGCAAACCTGCCTCTGCCAATAAGAAAGCCCCCGTACACACAGAACAGACATGTGCTCCATGTGAAGCCTGTCTTCTAAGCCACTTAAAGAAGGGATCACAATTCTGTATGAAGCTACTATCTGAAATCAGCGTATATTCCAAGCCTGGCACAAATACATAGTCTTCTTCGCTCAATTCAAACTCAACATAAGGTTTCAGATTTGAAAAAGATAATCCAGCACTGCTTTCTGCATGTATAGTAGTACTTACAGAAACAAAATGTAGTTCGACAAGCATACCAAACTCTTTTGCCTCATAAAAAATATGGGCAGGACCATTCAGGTCTAACAAATGAACCTTAGGCGGAACTATAAATAGTATATTCTTAATAGTTTTCAGAAAGGTTGAGATAACAAATTGTAGGAAGTACCTGCTTTGTAGAAAGCAAAATTATTATATCCTGGCTTTTCTTAAAGAAAAAATAAATCAGCAGGAAAAAATGTGTACAATAAAAAAGCCTGTAAGGTTCTCTTACAGGCTTTTTTGGTAGCGGGAGCAGGACTCGAACCTGCGACCTTTGGGTTATGAGCCCAACGAGCTGCCAACTGCTCCATCCCGCGATCTAAATTGGAGTGCAAAGGTGAAGGTTTATTCTCAATAAACCTAACTTTATCTGCTTTTTGTTTTATTTATTTTCTCCTCTCTAACCAACTCGCTAATAATCAATTTATTACCTCTAACCCTCAGAAAAGAAAAAGCCTGTAAGGTTCTCTACAGGCTTTTTTGGTAGCGGGAGCAGGACTCGAACCTGCGACCTTTGGGTTATGAGCCCAAAGTTTTTCGTTATCAAATGCTTCTAACTGCTTAATACTTATAATTAATTAAATGAAGCACGAAACTCTAAGGGTGCAATCCTTGTTTTGCTTTTAAACAATTTGTTAAACGATGACGGGTATTCAAAGCCTAATTGGTAAGCAATTTCGCTTACAGAAAGCGAAGTAGTCGAAAGCAGTTCTTTACCTTTTTCTATAACTTTATTGTGAATATGCTGCTGTGTTGTTTGGCCTGTAATACTTTTCAACATATCGCTCAGATAATCGGGCGATATATTTAATTCTTTTGCCACAAATTGAACTGTAGGAATTCCTTTTGTAATAGTTTCTTCATCGTTAAAATACTCGTCTAAGAGATTCTCCAGACGAATCACAATTTCATCGTTCGCAATTTTCCGGGTGATGAACTGACGGTTGTAAAAACGGTTGCTGTAATGTAAAAGCAATTCAATTTGTGCAATAATTACGTCCCGGCTAAATTGGTCGATATTGTTGTATAGTTCGCGTTTTATATTGCTTAGAATCTGTTCAAAAATTTTGTCTTCCTCTTCAGACAAATGGAGGGCTTCACTCATTTCGTAAGAGAAAAATCCATATTTTTTAATACTTGCTATTAGGGAATGACCTGCCAGAAAATGGGGATGGATGAGCAAACAAACACCCTCTATCGGTACATCGGAGTCCTGTATATGGGAAAGCAACTGATTAGGAGAAATAAATGCCATAACACCTTCATCATAATCATAGTAACGTTGCCCATACCGGAGCTTTCCTGCATAATTCCTTTTTATGGCGATACAATAAAATCCCATTACAAACTGATTTAATGAGGTTAATTGATAGTTTGTTATATCCTCATACCAAAATACGCTAATCATTGGATGTTTAGGTTTAGGCAATCCAAGATGCTGGTGCATTTCGGATATAGACTGAATAATGTATGGCTTTTCTCCTTTTTTGTTCATACTAATTAACGTATTTATTAGAAGTCGAAGGTTTATCGAAAAGAATCCTACTCATTTTCCTTTTGCTAACAAATAAGCGACAGACTCCTCTGCTCTCTGTTTCAATTGTTCAAGATTGACACCAATAAGTTTACCTTTGGATTTTACCATTTTCCCTGCAATCATTACAGTATGCACGTTACTTCTGTCTGCCGCATGCACTACTGTTCCTATTGCATCATTGGACGGAAAAATGTTTACTGCATTCGTGTCAATTAAAATCAAGTCGGCAGATTTGCCCGGCGTGATACTTCCTGAAACATTTCCAAATCCTGCAATTTCTGAACCATGGATAGTTGCCGCTTCCAGTAATGCATAAGATGTCACTGGTTGTGGTATATTTTCTTCACCATTATACCTTTTGTTTTGGGCAAAAGCTCGTTGCAATGAAAATGCAACCCGCATTTCAGTGAATATATCCCCGCCATAAGCCGTTTCTAAATCTGTTCCTATTCCGGGTTTTATTCCGTGATCAAAAGCGTGTTGATAAGCAAACACACCCTCTTCCAAGCCATATTGAGCATCTGAACGAGGATCAACGGTTACTTTTACACCACAATCGCTCATGATTTGCCAAGCTTCCTCGGTTAATCCGGTACAATGGTTAAAAATATTGTCCGGGCCTAATCGGCTTTTACTTTGTAACTCTTTTAATGTGGAGGAAAGTTCTTTACCTAAAAACTCTGTAACCATCGGAATCCCCAGACGTCTTGCTATATCCCAGTTTTCAGTATTCATATGAGTAAATATCCCTAAACGGATGAGCCCTTCTGAAGAAAAGCGCTGAGTTTGCAATTTCTCCAATCCTTCTGTCCAAAACGATTGTTCCCACTCGCCCGCAAGCGGAAACCCAGCAGCATATAATGCCCTGATACCTGATTCTTCGAATGCATCTACCGCTGCGTTGGCATGAGCATAACTTCGTGTATTATGTGAGGCATCAATAATGGTAGTAATGCCACTATCAATCGCACTCCAAGCCGTCAACAGATTACCTAGGTAAATATCTTCCGGACGGTAATACTTTGCCAAACCGAAATGAATATCATTGACATAACTCATCAAATCGCTAACATCGGGCATCAATCTTCTCAAAGTTCCCTGCCAGGAATGGCGATGTGCATCGGTAAATCCAGGCATCAAAATCATTCCCGTTGCGTCAATAATTTCAGCGTCTTCCACATCAATGTGGGGAGCAACAGCGGCAATTTTTTTTTCTTCAATAAACACATCGCCTACGGGGAGATTACCTATATTTTTATCCATAGAAAGTATATAAGCCCCTTTGAATACTACTTTTCGATTTTCTAAAGACATATTTGTTTTTTTTCAAAGGTCTTGATCCTTTAAAATAATTAATTGTCTAAATCAGGAATTATCTTTTCCAAAAAAGGTAATTATTAAAATTATTAGATGAATAGCTTATAGTAACTCCTGTAATTCTTTTTTTTACAAGCACATTGCCATAAATACTGTGCAATAAATCTGCCCTTAACTGATTCTTTGCTCCTGTGGCAAGAATCAGTTAAGGGCAGGAACTCCTTTTAATCTCACAACGGTTGGCTTGCTTTTAGCGACGATGGTATATTTTTCGAAAATGAACTGAATGTATGGGACTCAAACCAGGTAGTATCTCCGAAAGCAAAGATTTAAAGGTAATTGCTACATCAGTTTTCGGATTGAAAGCTAATTCCATCCAGGCCTTGTATCTTAGAGCATGATGATGGCTTACTTGAGTTGAGCATCCTTGGTATTTTCGTTATCATATTCCACCAATAACTGATATCTGATTCTAAGCACTTCATAGCCTGGTTCTATACAAAGATTTTAAGGAAATGCTTATACAATTTAAAGACAAGTTATATAGCCATAGACCAATTAGTTAAGACGAAACCCCTCCTTAAATTCCACAGGTGTAACACCAGTTTTTCTTTTAAACAATTTGCTGAATGATTGTGGATATTCAAACCCTAAATGGTAAGCGATTTCCGAAATGCTCATAGATGTTGCAGACAGGTATTCTTTAGCTTTTTCTATTAGTTTTTCATGAATTAATTGCTGTGCGTTCTGTCCAGTAACTGAACGGAGCATATCGCTTAAATAGCGTGGTGATACACTTACTTTTGATGCCAGCATTTCCACTGTAGGCAAACCATCAACAATAGCATTTTCGGTATCTAAATACTCATTCAGTACTTTTTCAACCCGGGTTAACATATCGTGGTTGACAGTTTTTCTCGTGATAAATTGCCGCTTATAAAAACGATTGCTGTAATTGAGCAATGCTTCTATGTGCGAGAGGATAATATCCTGACTGAAGTCATCAATGTTATGATGCAGTTCATCTTCAATATTTTTAAACACAGATAATACAGTTTGTTTCTCACTATCTGAAAGATGTAACGCCTCATTACTTTCGTAAGAAAAGAAACCATATTGCCGGATGTTTAGACCCAACGGATGATGCCGAATAAAATCGGGATGAAAAAGCAATGTGATGCCGAAATATTCCCTTTCATCCAATGTAGTAATTAATTGCTTCGGCGATGTAAAAATCATCGTCCCGTCATCAAAATCATAGTAGTTTTGGCCATAGCCGCTTCTTCCTTTCAATTGCTTCTTGTAGGAGATATTGTAGAAATCGAAAATGAATGCCTTAGGTAATTTCTTTTTGTTAGTGACAACTTTTGTATTATCAAATACGCTTACCAAAGGATGTAACGGTTTTGGCAGTTCCAGCAAACTATGAAGTTCGAATATGGAATTAATTATAACAGGTGATTTATCCGATTTCATATTGTCAATTTACGAATTCTTGTCGGCAAGAAAAATATCTTTCATAAAGGCTCTGAAACCCTCATTGCCAATTTCAAGTCGTTTTGCATACATGGCTTTCGCATCTTCTCCGGCAACATACCGTACCTTATTCTCACCATCAGTAGCCGCTTCATATACAATTGCTGCAATGTCTTCCGGCATGGCTCCTGCTGCCAACATCGTTTCCGAATTGGACATCATTGGTTCTGAGATAATAGCATATTCTGGAATGGTAGAGAACTCCATAGAGCGGCTCATGAAATCTGTTTTTATACCTCCGGGAGCTACTGTTTTTATATAAACTCCGTGGGCATTAAGCTCAAAAGACATACTTTCACTCCAGCCTTCCAGTGCCCATTTGGCAGCGTGATAGATAGACCCCAAAGGAAAAGTAACCAAACCACCTAAAGAAGTAGTGCTGATAAACGTTCCTGCTTTTTTATTTCTGAAATATGGTATAAATGCTTTTGTTACACGAATAACACCCAATAAATTGGTATTTAATTGTTTGGTGATTTGTTCATCGCTTAAAGCTTCCAAAGGACCAATTAATCCGTAACCTGCGTTGTTAAATACTACATCAATCTCACCTAAGGAAAGAGCGTGCTGCACCGTACTTTCGATCTGTTCGAGATTGGTTACATCCAGTGGAAGCACCGTTATATTTTCCAATCGATTCAGTTCCGTCTCTTTCTCCGGATTACGCATGGTCGCGATGATATTCCACCCTTTGTTGTGAAATAATTTAGCGGTTGCTTTTCCTAAGCCGGTTGATGCACCGGTAATAAAAATAGTTTTGCTCATTTTTGTCTTATTTAGTTTTATAAGGCAAAATTGGCATGATTTCAATTTTGGGATGTGTTCATATTGAGTTTGGTTGTATTCAAAATGACGGTATCTGCTGAAAAAGAGAAAAACCAGTTTGTATTTAAGTACGGAACCTGCGGAAGCCATCTCGAAAACTTCCACCGTCTCGGCTCTGATCAATAACTCAATAAAAGTGTTGTCCGTTGGTTTGCCTGAATGGGAAAATCAAGTATTACACCATTATCAAAGGATCATCTCTGACATAGCCGTCAGGCTAAGAAGTAAAAAGGATCTCAAAAGGGAGTCGGGAGTCAAATTGCTTCTCATCCTTCCTTTTCTCTTTTAAACCATCCTTTGTTTGTAAACTTTTTGAGCAAATCCGAGATCACTCTTGGTTTTCTCGTACGTTTCATCTTTTGTTGATAAACGGCAGTAGGCACTTTTTCTAAAATCAATCGTACAGGTCCTAAATCAGATCTTTCCTTTTTATTGTCACCAATACGTATACTATACAGGAAGAGCATTAAATGACTTTAAGCGAGGTGGCCGCAGGTTTTAGGTTTACCAAGGACAGCAATGACCGGAATGGAAATTGGCCTTGGAGTTAGTAAAAACAAATTTTTATACAATGCTCCAATAGGCAGAAACAAAAAACGGCAGTAGCCCAAGGCACTGCCATTCCCACTAAATATGGTCCGCTTATAATAACTCACCCATCCCGAACACCGTCAATCCTTTGGTAAATTGTTCGGCCACAGCCTGGTTTGCCACTTCAATGTATTGCCCGGTTATAGGATCAACCACAGTGCGTAATGGCCGTGTGCCTTTTTGGGCGCCAATCAGTTTTATAATGGCGTCGGCAACCTCCTGCGGGTTGGGGTTTTTAGCCTGCATTTCTCCGCCCAATGCAGCTATCATTTTATTGGGTATATCGGCAATAGCGCCGTACCCCTCAAATACCCACTGATCAGATGCGGGGTTGTTCTTTTGCTGCATTTCGGTAGGGAAAGCACCCGGCTCCACAATGGTCACATCAATGCCTAAACGCTTTACCTCGTAATGCAGATCCTCGCTTATTCCTTCCAGCGCAAATTTCGAGGCTGCATAAATGGTAGCGAACGGAAACGATACCCACCCAAAGCCACTGGTCACGTTAATGATCAGTCCATCGGCCTGTTTGCGCATAGCGGGCAGCGCCTGTTTAATCAGTCGCCAAGGAGCATAAACGTTGATATCAAAAGTGGTGTGTACATCGGCCGTAGTAAAGCTCTCGGCCACACCGGTCATGGCATAACCGGCGTTGTTCACCAGTACATCAATAGCACCTTCTTTGGACAAAATGGTGTCAACGGCCTGCTTCACGCTCTCATCGTCTGTCAGGGTAACGTCCAAAACAATCACGTTCGCTACAGCTGCAAGGGCCCGGGCTTTATCGGCGTTACGGCCATGGGTATCGCGCATTGTGGCATATACCTTATGCCCTAAGGCAGCCACGCTGTGGGCGGTAAGCCAGCCAAAACCACTGTTTGTCCCTGTTATCAGTACAATCTTTTGCTCATCTTTTTTATTTTTTAAATGAATAAGCAAATGTTGAAAATGGCAACAAAAAAACATTTACCATTTGGTAAAAAGCGCCGTTAACGGATATTACGGCGTATACGGCTTAGCGATTGCTGAGTGATACCCAGGTACGAGGCCACGTACGAAAGCGGGATGCGGTTGATGAGGTTGGGAAACGCCTCAATGAATGACAGGTAACGCGTGGTGGCATCTTCTGAAACCAGCGGACTGCGACGCTCCATAGCCAGAGTAAGGCATTTTTTTACCATGTTGGCCTTCATCATTTCCCATCCCACGATGGTATTGGATATATCGTCCCAGTCTTTCTTAGTAAAAACAAGTGCCTTACAGTCGGTAACCGCTTGTACATATTCTGAGGCCGCGATCTGTGATTCAAATTTTTCGTTATCGACTACAAAATTGCCTTCATCTACAAAATAATTGGTGACCTCTTCCCCCTTATTGTTATAATAACAAAAGCGGAACACGCCTTCCAGCACGAACGCCACATAGCGGGGCACCTTCCCGGCTTCCGACAGATAATCATCTTTTTTGAATTCGAGCAGTTCAACCTTACTCAGCAAAAACTCGATCTGCTGTTTGTTTAGGTCACCAAATTGCAGGATAAGATTTATTAGCACTTCCATAACGTAAAGATAGTACATAGCGCAAAGCACTCACTTACCATATGGTAAAAAATAGGGTGAGCCGGACACAAGCATAAAAGCCTGTGGACTCTTCAGTAGCTGTCAGTAAGTGATTTACCAATTAGTCTCTATTATCCATTTTAAGTGAGGTTGGAACTATCCTCAAACTCTTTTTTTAAGGCAACAGAAAAATGGGACAAGGATTAAAAACCGAGTTCAAGATAAATATCCGAATGCTTCCTGCCTTGATCTTGCACAAGAAAATTGTTTCAATGATTTCATTTAATGCCATTGCTACTGTGCAGCGCCTCCATTCCCTATTATAACCATCAGAAAGTTTACCTAGCTCAATAAGCTGTTGCCTAAGCTGCTGATCGGTGTTTTTTAGTTCAATAATCTGAGTGGCAAAATCAGTATTCTTCTTCTTCATTACTAGTTAGTTGCTCAACTAACTCTATTTCTAACTTGGAATCTGCTTTATACAGTCTGTTTACCTGAATCCATGTTGCAGCAGGATAATTTCTTTGTAAAATTCTTTTCTTGCCACATTGTATTTTTTCATCGTTTCTATGTCTGTTGTATAAAGCGTTTCCTTTACCACATCTTCAGAAGATGCACCAAATGAATTCAAGCATTTTTCCAATTGGCTGTAAACTTTTCTAATCCCTTCAGGACTTAAATCACTGGTAGGAATGCCTGAAACATAAATGGTATTCCCGGTTTTAACAACCTGTGCATACCCTGCGGCTTCATACTGTTTGTGCTTATTTCCCCAGTGCCACTTCTGTTTTAATCTGGAGCTTGGAGTATGGTTTTGTTTACCTGTTTTAGTATCATAGCTCTCATTGCAGCCAAAATTTATAAGTATCAGTAAAATCCACCAGCATGGTAATGTTCTTTTGGTTATAAATATTCCTTTGGTCATAGATATAGGTTTTACGAGAGTAATCTTGAAAATCTTCACTAGGGCAGGAACCATAAGGAAAAAGAGTATTTGATGGCTAATTTAAAAAGAGTGATTTATCTTATTAAGATAAGACAAAATGAAATTTGGTTTTACTTTCTAATCCACTAAATTAATGCGCTAAAGGTTTACTTTTCAGAGAAATAGTTATAATTCCAGAACAACCAAACTTATAAATAAAAAAGAAATTGCTTTGGTGTAACTATTTACTTATGTCCCTAAACATATATCCGTTTTTAGGGCTGGTTATATTTTGCAAACTTTTTTATTAATAAAATTAGCCACTATAAGATTGGGAACCCAGCACAGCCAGGCTACAACCATATAAGAGAAAGAAGGGTCTTCTGTAATTTTTACTAACAACGGATACCACAACCGGAGTGTAACAGCTGCAAACGCACAGGCAAAACTATAGGTCATTAACTGCTGATGGTTTTGTATGTGGCCTCTTCTGATCTGTACAACCGCTGTAAGAGTAGTAATAAGCCAGATTATTCCTAAAAAAATAAATCCGGTAGCTGATACAGCACTGCCATTAGCATAAAAGCCTATATAAATACCCGCTATCGAACTGATGATTACAGACATCACATACACTTTTCCGATGATTCTGTGCAAGTTCAAGTGCTTATGTCTGAACTTAGGGCCAAATTGTCGCCATCCTATAAAAAGAGAAATACCTCCGAAAATAATATGCGCAAAAAAAGTAGATTTCCAGGCTATATTATCTAATACTTCTGAAGATTTAGAATTCAGAAAAGTATTTTTATGATCCACAAAGACATAAATGATAGGATAAGTTCCGATGAGTAGCGCAAGAACACAGATAAGTACGAACAGTAACTTTTTCATAAAAGTTGATTAAATTTTCTGTAAACATGGGAATTACAGAAGACTTAACTGTTCCAAAATGAAAGGTGGAACCAATTCTGAGGCTATAAATTCGAGATTTAACCTATATATTTATTTGACATCCTAGAAGAAATTATTCGGCAGTTAGATTTTTATCTTTTAAAAATTCTCTGGGTGAGCAGTGCATATATTTTTTAAAATTTCTATTAAATGAAGTCTTGGAATTAAATCCACTTTCCAAGGCTAACGCGAAAATGGTGAATTTCTGATTTTCTGGAAGGACAGCTATTCTTTTGAACTCTTCAATGCGATGCCGGTTAATGTAATCGTAGAAATTTTTATTCTCCAAAGAGTTAATTGTCTGAGACAATATATTTGGATGAACATCAAGCAACTCTGCAACCTGATTTAGATTCAGTTCAGGATCGGTATATATCTTTTCATTTTCCATTTGGTAAATCAGCTGTTTATAAATGTTTTGAATGGTGTCTTTGTTAACAAAAGTTTTCTGATATTTTGCTGTCACAGGATTATTTTCCGCTTCAGGCTCGCCTTCACTAACACCTTCAATACCATCTGTTTTTGGGAGAGTTACGTTTAAAATACCAACGCGGCTGATCCCAAAATAAGTGGTTAGTAAAATAAATAGTACCACCAGTGAGAAAATCAAAATATCATACTTGAAAATAACGGCGATCCATATTAGGGCAATGCTCGTGATTAGATAATATCCCCAATCCAGGTTAATTTTTTCGGTGTTGGAATATAACTCAGAGATCAGTCTTTTATATTTTCTTATGGCAAGAATACTCAGGGTGACATACAGAATTCCAGACAAAACAATTAGAATATTGATACTGCCCCGTAGCATTTTGTAAGTACCTCCATCATGCTGATAAACATAGATTTTTTCTTGTGGAGACAGCAAAAAAAAATTCAGCAAAATAACATAAATAATAAGGGGGGGAGCCAGATGTAATAACCAGATCTTTTTATGGATATACTGATTGATTAGACACCGAATATATAGATATAGCATTGGTCCATGAATTAAAGGCAAGGGTATTTCGAGTCCAAGAAAATGAGGAAATCTAACATACCCACCAGAAAAAAATAATAAGAAAAAAATAAGATGTATTCCTATAACTAAAAACCATACCG